>CAZZYX010000001.1:0-115175 GCA_964658485.1 uncultured Acetobacteraceae bacterium
GGGCGCTGGGCGCCAGAGCCACGGTCATGCTGCCAAACGCGCATCGCGCCCGCGCGGCGGCTCTCGTCCTGACCTGCGCCTCGGGCGGCAATCTCCATCTGGAGGCTCTGCGGGCCAACGCCGACGAGTTCGATCCCGCGACCCGTGACAGACTGCTCGCCGGGACTTTGATTCCTGCCAATGCCGTGCTCCAGGCGCAACGCTGGCGCACCCGGTTCCGCAGCGAAGTCATGCAGGTGTTCGCCCGCAACCAATTGCTGATCGCGCCCGCCACGCCGTGCAGCGCGCCGCTGCTGGGCCAGCCGACGATCAGCGTCGGCGGGCTGGACCGGGCTACTCGTGCGAACATCGGGCTGCTCACCCAGCCGCTCAGCTTCATCGGCCTGCCGATCGTCTCGGTGCCGGTACGCAATCGCTCGATGCCGATCGGCGTGCAACTGATCGCACCGCCGTGGCGCGAGGATTTGGCGTTGCGCGCGGCGGCCTGGCTCGAACATACCGGCGTTACCGCATGAAACAAATGGCCATCAACGATCCCGCCGTGTTGGCCGAAGTGGAAAGCTGTTTTGCCGCCTACGAAGCCGCGCTGATGGCTAACGATCTTGATGCGCTGGATGCATTGTTCTGGGATTCGCCGCTGACGGTGCGGATCGGGCCGGGCCAGAACCTCTATGGCATCGCTGAAATTCGCGCGTTTCGTACCGCCCGCCCCGGCGGATCGCCGCCGCGCGCGCTGCGCAAAGTGGTGATCACGACATTCGGCAGCGATTTTGCCACCGCCAATGCCGAATTTCAGCGCGACGGCGCTGCGGCTCCCGGTCGCCAGAGCCAGACCTGGCTGCGCCTGCCGGGGATCGGCTGGCGAGTGGTGAGCGCGCATGTATCGATGCTCGGCGATGGTCATTGACCCTGAAACTGCCGGTGGTGTTCGACTTGGCATCGAGCCGCGAGCTCGATCCGCAAGCCTGATTTCTCTATCCGGCTGTCTCGCAATCGTTGAAAATATTTTGGTTGGCATCATAAATACTGGTGCCTGAACCATGGCAAGCTATGCTGGCATCATGAAAGCACAGACCGCTCGCCAGCTTCGCAGGTTCCACCAATATATCGGCCTGTTTTTTACTCCGGCGATCCTGTTCTTTTCGCTTAGCGGCGCGCTGCAGACGATCGGACTTCATGAAAACCACGAAGGTGGACCGCCGCCAGCGACATGGATTCGCTGGATGGCAAGTGTCCACAAGGACCAGCGATTGCTAGGCCCGGAACCCGGTGACGCAGCGCCGCGACCGGCCCGCCACGAACCGGCTGATGCCCCCGCGGAACATCACCACGATGGCCCATCTCCGGTTCCCATGAAGGCCTTCGTCGTCCTGCTTTCACTCGGGCTGATCGGTTCGTCGTTGCTCGGCGTAACGATTGCCCTGACTAATCGCACCTTTCGCAAGCCTGGGATCATCGCGCTCGCTCTCGGCACGCTGGTTCCCGTCGCACTCTTGTTTCTCTGATAGCCCAACCTGTTTGGCCGCCGGCCCTCGTATCGTTCCAGCGCCTGCTCGGTTGCGCCGGCATAGGCATGATAGATCGGCGGCAGTCGAAAACCGCGGCGGCGCATGGCTGCTTCGCGGACCACGTCGCTATGTTGGATGCGATCAAGGACTTGCGAGGCCCGGTTGAATCCCGCTTTCGGAAAAACGCGGCTGCCCTGTTCGCAAATGGCATCCCGTCAAACCGACATCTCGGGCATAGCAGGACGACTGATGAATTGGAGTTATCGCAATGCGGGCAACCAACCAGAATGCGGCAGATCCCCGCGCCGATGTCGTCGACGAAGCGTCACTCCCGATTATTGATCTGTCGGCGACGGCAGATCATAGCTCGGAGGCGTACGCTGCGCTCGTCCGCAGCGTGCGGGACGGCGCTCTCGGCAACGGCTTTTTCTATCTGATCAACCATGGCATTCCACACGAGCTGATGGCGCAGATGTTGTCGGAAGCGAAGCGACTTTTCAGTCTCGACAATGACGCCAAACGGGACATCGCGGCTAACCATTCCTCCGGCCTGGGCTACGGTCTTATGGCTGGTAAGGCGCTCGCCGGAAATAAGGGCGACAGGGTTGGAAAAGAGGAATTCTATTACAGCCGCGACGGCGTTCCCGGGATAGATGAGGAGAATCGGTGGCCCAAGACTTTGCCGGGCTTTCGCGAAGTCTTGATGGACTATATCGATCGAATGCACCCCCTGGCCGAAACGGTCATGAGCCTGCTTGCGCAATCCCTAGACCTTCCCGCCGATAGCTTCGCAAAGTTTTGCACCGACCCACTCGCAACCGTCCGTTTGGTCCGGTATCCGCCAGAAGGGGCTGTCGCCGGCACGCATACAGACTTTGGTGCGCTCACATTCCTGCTGCAGGACGGGTCCGGTGGTCTGCAGGTCTACGACAAAACGATGGACGGATGGATCGAGGCTACGCCTATCCCTGGCAGTTTCGTTGTGAACCTGGGCGACCTGTTCGAGGTATGGACGAACAAATTATATAACTCGACCCCGCACCGTGTCGTCCATCCGGGCGGACAGGAGCGATATTCCATACCCTTCTTTTACACAGGCGCGGCCGACTACGTCGTCCAATGTCTGTCGCAGTTTTGCAAAGACGGCGAGAAGCCTTTGTACGCCCCCACGACTGCTGCGGGCCACTTGCAAGAAGGGCATCAACTACAGGGCTTTTAAGCCCGTGGGCGGACCGTGTGGCAAAAGCATGGTCCGCCGTCTCAGCATGGCTTCAGTCAGTCGGTAGCCAGCCAAAGTGACTTGGTTTGCAAAAACTCCGCGATATGCTCGTCGCCATATTCCCGACCAATACCGCTCGACTTGTAGCCCCCGGAGGGGACGACCGGGTCCACCACATTGTAGCAATTGATCCACACCGTACCAGCTTGAAGCGCACGGCCCATGCGATGCGCGCGCGCGATATCGCGGGTCCATACTCCGGCCCCAAGTCCGTAAGCGGTTGCGTTCGCACGAGCTATGACTTCGTCTTCGTCGTCGAATGGCAGGACTGCGACAACGGGCCCAAAGACCTCTTCGCGAACAACCGTCATCTCGTCGTGGCAACCGCCCAAGACCGTCGGCGCCACGAAGAAGCCCTGTTCCCAACCAGCGCCGCGGAGACGCTCGCCCCCCGACAGAAGCGTAGCGCCTTCGGCTTTCGCGGACGCGATATAGCCCATGACCCGCTCCAGCTGCCGACCGGAGACAAGCGGGCCCAGTTGCGTATCGGCATCCAGGCCGTTCCCCAACCTCATCTCACCGGCGATCCGGGCGACTTTCTCCGCGAAGGCATCTGCGATCGACCGGTGTACAAAGAGGCGAGACCCGGCGCTGCACACCTGCCCGGAATTGCCGAACGCGCCCAGCGCAGCCGCGGCAGCGGCTTTTTTGATATCAGCATCCTCGAAGACGATATTCGGCGATTTGCCGCCAAGTTCGAGCGAGACGCGTTTGAAGTTGCCCGCGGACGCCTCGAGGACGGTACGACCGGTTGCGGTGGAACCGGTGAAGCTGATCTTATCTATCCCTGCGTGGCCCGCCAAGGCGGCGCCGACGGTTGAGCCCCGGCCGGTAAGAACGTTGACGACACCGGCGGGTATACCGGCCTCAAGGCAGAGTTCACCGATCCATAAGGGCGAAAGCGAGCCGTTTTCCGCAGGCTTCAGCACGATCGTGCATCCCGCCGCCAGTGCTGGCGCAAGGTTCAAAGCAGCTGACCACGCTGGCGAATTCCAGGGTATGATCGCCGCGCAAACGCCGACCGGTTCCTTGACCGTGGCGGTGAACATATCTGCCCTAGAGGTTTGCGGGGTCGTGCCGTGGATCGAACGCGCCAACCCAGCGTTGTAGCGAAGGATGCTGGCGATAAGGCCGATACTGCCCTGCGTCCGCCAGAGCGGGGAGCCCATTTCCAAAGTGTCGATCATACCAAGATCCGCACCGTGCCTCTCGACGAGATCTGCAAGTCGAAGGATCGCGGACTGCCGATCGGTCGGCGTCGCCGATCCCCACGGCCCTGACAAAGCTTCCCGGCAGGACGCCACCGCCTTGTTGACATCGACCAGGTCAGCATCCGCGATGGTCGCCAGGAATGCCCCGGTAGCAGGATTGCGCACCTCAAGCCGCGCCCCGGACGTAGCGTCAACGTGCTGGCCGCCAATCAGGAGCTGTTTGTTCGGATGCTTGATATAGGCGTGCACTGCCACAGAATCGCTCCTCTATAGTAGGTGGTCGCCGCATCGCGCTTCCCCACCCGACGTGCGGCATCTGGGCATCTTGGTGTTGTGCCAAATCTGCGCTGCTCCGTTGCAGATAGCGAACCGAACTGAAGAAACCTGATTCGGCTCACCTCCCGCCCTCGTTTCCGGCCACCAATGTCCGGGTCATGGATATGATCGATGCCTTTCCTCGCCCGATCGGGCCGTTGATGATCCTGCATCGTCAGCGAGCGCGAATAGCAATACCTTTCCGCCCCTTCACCCTCCTAAGCCTGTCCGACGGAACACCGCTTCCGACGCCCCTAGAAGGATTTGATATGGGCACAGAGGCCAAAGGCGACGACGAGCTGGTCGCAGAGACGATCGATATTTCGCAAATCCCCATAATCGATTTCAGTCGGTTCTTGGACGGCACAAGCGACGAACGTCGGGCCGTTGCCGACGAAATCATCCATGCCTGTGAGCTCATCGGTTTTTTCTACCTCACCGGCCACGGCGTTTCCGCCGACCTACGCTCCAAAATATTCCAGCGTTCCGATCAGTTCTTTCACCTGCCGGCGCAAGAAAAGTATGCTCTGCAGGCGACCGAGGACTGGAACCGCGGTTATGTTTTTGGCGGCGGCAGAGAGAAATTAGATGCCAACTCGCGGACATTCGAACAATATCGAATTCAGCATGAATTCGAGCCGGGCGATCCCGATCTCGCACTTGCCGACCCGATGTTTCAGCCAAACCGCTGGCCGCCGCAAATCCACGGCTTCGACACCGACTGCATCGCTTATTACGACGCCATGGCGCATCTGGGACGCAGGCTCCTCAATGCTTTTGCGATCGGTCTGGATCTTCCAGAAGATCGCTTTGACCGCTATTTTCGTAAGCCGATTTGCCAGATCAGTCTGATGTATTATCCCGCTTTGCCCGAAGGGGTTAGTCATGAGGTCAAGAACTTGTCCGCACATACCGACGAGGGGCCGGTCGTAATTCTAGCGCAAGGCGAGATTGGAGGTCTTGAGGTAAAGACGCCGGATGGCCGTTGGCTTGCCGCCCCACCGGTTCCGAACGCCTTCACGGTCAACATCGGCAACATGATGATGTGGTGGTCGAATGGCCGCTTCAAGTCGACGCTTCATCGTGTTCGGAACACCTCACGGCAGGAACGCTTCTCGGTCCCGTTCTTCTGGAACGCCGATCCGGAGGTCATTGTCGAACCTCTAGCCGAGCTGGCGGAACGGGACGGCGCCTCCCGCTTCCCGCCCGTGAAGGTTGGGCCGCTTCTTTCCCGCTTCTATAAGTCCGCCATTCACATTCCCTTCGAGGCCGACAAAGCCTGATCGGGTATCGTCAACTGTAGCAATCCGGTGCGAGGCGGATCGTCTGGATCGCTACCGGGTCGTGAAACAGCAACATTTCCACATCCTCCTGTCTGCGCAGGGCGTTGAGCCGATCGAGTGCCGTCGCAGCGGCCTCATCGTTCCACGCCTGACCAGGGAGGACGTTCTCGTCGAAATTCTCCGCCAGATCGCCAGCGTCGAACGGAAGCATTATCCGTTTGCCCGACGGCAAGGAAATCAGCGCCGACTGGTGCCCGGCCGTGTGTCCACGGGTATCGAGTAGCGATAACCCTGCCATGGCGTCCCAGTCGCCATCATGCAGATCCCAGCGCAGCCCAGCCACGTCATAGTCAGCACGTATATATCCAGGTCCGGGTGCACCAAAGCCCCAGTCATATTCGCTGCGCTGCATCGATATCGTCGCGTGCGCAAACCGGTCAAGTCGCGCGGCATGGTCGAAATGAAGGTGGGACAGAATGACGTGGTCGATGTCGGCCGTGGTCACGCCAATTTGCGCGAGTTGGGTTTCAAGTTCGTGCTGTGGACGGACGACTGGAGGTGCCCAGTCGTGGCTGAGAAACTCCCGGTCCCGCGAGACCGGATCGTTGGCATAAGCAGAGTTGATCCCGGTGTCGAGCAGGACCCAGCCGTTGCTGGTATCCAGGAGGTAGGCGCAGATCGGCTCCGCCAGGATAAGGCGGTCGCCGCGATCTCGTGTCGAGATCGTTTTAGGAATCACCTCGTAGCCGCACAATAGAACAAAAAGTCGTTTAACATCGGTCATCGGGGCGCTCCGGCAGGCTCTCCTTGGCTTACTACATCGCGGATAACGGGGCGTTGCCAAAATGGCGTCACCGCTTTGACGTGGTTTGGAAGAGGAGAGCGAAAATTCAATTCACGAGTGAATCCCACATGCCAAACTTGTTTGACGACGGCTACTCCTCCCAAGTTCGCCCCATGCTGATCGGACGACGCGGCGCCATCGCAACGGCCAACCCGCTAGCGACCTCAGCCGGTCAGCTCATGTTCGAGAAAGGCGGTAACGCCATCGATGCCACGATCGCTGCGCAGGCGGTATTGTGCGTCATCGCGCCGGAAGCGTGTGGGCTCGGCGGGGACATGCTCGCCCTCGTCGACGAGCCTGGTGCCGGACCGGTCGCCGTCACGGGCGCAGGACTCTCGCCAAATGGTCTGCAAGAGGCCAGCCAGGACGGTGCGAACAGCATCACCGTGCCGGGGATTGTGTCGTCGTGGGTTAGCATGTCATCCCGCTGGGGAGCCCTGCCCCTCACGGCCGTGCTCGCGCCAGCGATTGACATCGCGACCAACGGCTTGATCTTGTCGTCCGCGTTGGCGGTAGCCGTCGAAACACATCGTGCTCGTCTCCTAGCCGGCGGGGCAAACGACTGGCTCCTGCTGAAAACGCCGGCTGGCGGGCGCCTGATGCAACCCGAGCTTGCCCGGCTCTTGTTGGCTATCGCCGACAACGGAGCTCCCGCTTTTTACAAGGGGCCGAACGCAGCGGCGATCGTCACGGCGGTGAAAGCACTGGGCGGTACGCTCGGCACTGGCGATCTCGCCGACCACCAAACCGAATTCTCGAAACCGATCGTGGTGAAATTCGGCACGTGGCACGTTGCCGTACAACCCCCTCCTACGCAAGGCGTGTTGCTCGCCATGGCGCTGGCGGCGCTCGAGCAGCATCCGACGAGCGAAGCCGGGCTGCTTGATCATCTTTGCGTGGAACTCACCGAAGCGGCTTTTGAATATAGATCTCGCGCCGCCGACGATGAGACCCTGCTGAATGTTTCACTCACCGTCGACCAGGCACGAGCGGCGCGGCGGGGCGGCCCCCGTGCCTACCTGCATACGGCTGGCGTTGCCGCTGCGGATGCCGACGGCAGGACCGTCTCGTCACTGGTAAGCGTCTTCGATGATTTTGGATCCTGCGTGTTCGTTCCCGAGCTTGGTATCACCCTGAATAACCGCGCTGGCGGATTCACGGAGGGCCTCAATGCTCCGGGGCCCGGAAAGCGGCCAGTCCATACCCTTGCTCCGGCGTTGCTGAGCGACGGCATGAGACGAATAGCGATCGCGACGCCAGGCGCCGATGGCCAGGTACAAACGCTCCTGCAGATACTGAGCAAGCTCACGCGCCAAGGCATGAGCCTGCCCAAGGCGGTTGCAGCGGCCCGGTGGCGCAGCGAGGGTGGCGAGCTCCTCATCGAAGCAGATCATCCCAACCGGGATGCGCTTGAGCATCTGGGCCATCACTTACGCCAGCTGCCGCCAGGCGACACGCGCTTTGGCGCAATCGTCTGCGCGGCCTTTGATCGCGCCCCGGCAGCACTCGCCGATTGGCGCAGAGAGTGCTGGGCAGGTGTCGCGTGAGCGCTGTCGGACCGCGCGCTAGATTCTTTGTTTTCGCATGGTTTTTGGCAAAACCGGTACCCACTTTTTGTCATCGTGCTCTAGGGGTTCGGAGTAGGAACCGCCAACACGGATAGCGCGGACAACGTCAACGTCCGCACGCCAGTCCGGATCGCCTTTGCGTGATCGGGCAAGAAATCGGGCGAATGGTTTGTCGGGACCTGAATCGCCGTCTTGCGATATTGCGCGATGATGTCTCGATCATAGCCTCCGATGCCGAAATAGACCGACCGCATGCCGCTCGCGACAACAAGATCGGAATAGTTTTCGCTCGCCGAGCTTCCGGGCGCGGAAGCAGGCTCCTCGTTGATGGTGTCGGCCCCGGCATCGCGGAGCACAGCTCCGATCTGACGAGCAAGACCGATATCGTTGATGACGGAATTTGATCCCGCCAGATGATCGATCTGCGGCGCTGGAGCGGCGGCCATCTCGGCTACGGCCCTGGCGGTTCGCTCGACACCCTCCACCAATTTGGCGCGGACCTGCGGCGTGAAAGACCGGAGGGTCAGAGCAAGACGGGCCTTGTCGGGTATGATGTTCGCTGCCGATCCTGCCTGAAAGCTCCCGACCGTGACGACACCGAATTCGAAGGCATCCTTTTCCCGGCTGATAATGGTCTGGACGTCGCTGACGAAATGCGCGCCCATGACAATCGGGTCGATCGACTCGTTCGGCATAGATCCGTGCGCTCCACGGCCGTTGAATACGATTTGGATCGTATCGGAATTAGAGGTGACGGCGCCCTCCTTGACGTCGACCGTGCCGACTGGATCGTTCCCGACATGCGCAGCAAAGCCGAAATCCGGTTTTGGAAACCTTCTAAACAGCCCGTCTGCTATCATCTTGGCCGCACCGCCGCCGGCTTCCTCGCCTGGCTGTGCAACGAATTCAACTGTTCCGCGCCACTGTGATTTGAGCGCGATAAGCGCCTCGGCGGTGCCAATCCACCACGCCATATGGACGTCATGGCCGCAGCTATGCGCGACGAAAGTCGTGCCGCCCTTATAGGGTACCTGGACGGCACTCGCATAAGTCGCACCCGACTTCTCCTCCATAGGAAGGGCGTCCAGTTCGGTGCGTATCAGGACGGTGGGTCCAGTGCCGTTGCGCAACAGCGCAACGACGCCCGTACCCCCAATTCCTTCCGTAACCTCAAGTCCCAGTTCGCGCATTTCCCGGGCAAGTACGCCTGCTGTCCGCACCTCTTGAAGACTGAGCTCCGGATGCTGGTGGATGTCGCGATACAGAGCGTCGAGCGTTGCCGTGCGCTTGTTTATCTCGACATCGATGGCGCTTTTTGCGCGAGGCACATCGAATGAAGAGGCAATGGCCGGCGATATCAGCGCGAGCTGGCTCGTCAATAAAATGAGAAGTTGGCGACGCATTGTCATTCTCCTGAAGTCCGGCGCCGCCGCGGTCGTTCGACGAACTCATCGCACCGGCGGCAAACGGCGGCCGGGCGATGTCTCGGCAGCTTCGCGGTGTAAAAGCGCTTTCCGACAATCCTAGCGCGTGTTGCCCGCCACTTCGTATCAGATTTCGCACCGCCCCCCCGCGGAAATGGCACTATCGCCGGCTCCAGCAACGCGCATAATTTTACGAGCCTTTCTGACCCAGATAGGGCCTATTGGCCAGCGCTGTCCCATTGTCCGGGCCAGCGGTGTGTTGCGAGGACATTGGATGACCGTCGTCGACTTTCCCGACAAGCCAGGCCGCCCGATGCTGATCGGCATCATTGTCTACCTCCTCACGATCCTGAGCATGGCTACCGTCGGCGCGATCGTGCCATCGATGATGCGAATCTGCGCGTCCATGCATGCAACGCCTGCAGAGGTCGGCATCGCTATCTCGATGTTCTCCCTCCCTTCGGCGTTGCTGGGCGTACTCGGCGGACAGATCGATCGGTTTGGTCATGTCAGGACCCTGCTTTACTCCGGTGCGGTTGCTGTAGCCGCTGACCTCATGATCTACTTTTCGTCCTCGCTGTTGACCCTGGATTTTGGCCTGTTGATAACAGGACTTGCCTTTACCGGTATCTCGATCGCGGCGCCCGCCTACCTGATGAATACTCTGGACGGTGCAGATCGCGCACGCGCCATTTCGCTGTGGTCAACCTATGGCCCGACAGGCTACGCTGTCGGCCTGATCATCGCGGCTCCGTTCACGACCAGCGAGAGGTGGCAACTACCACTTCTGGTTGCCGGCTCGCTCCTCGCTGCATGCACAATTGCTGCATGGATCATCCTGCCGAGCGATAATCACGCAGCCTGGAATTCTGTTGCTGCAACACCACGCGAGCAGGCCCGGGACGTGATCCGAATGTTGTTCAGGCAAGATTTCGCCCGCCTGGCTTTTGCCTTCTCGGTCCCAACCGCCATATCCTATGGGACGGGGATTGTAGCTCCGTCCTTTATTTCCCAAACCTACGGCGTATCAATCGGGTCCTCTGCGGTTGTCGTGGCGACGGCGAAGATCGCGGCGATGGTGCTCGGCGGTGTCGCCGTTGGCCATATGCTGGCGCGGAACATGAACATTCATCGGCTGTTCGGCACCACCATCCTTGTGGGCCTGGTGGCGCAAATCCTGCTATTCGCGCCGCTGGCGGGCGTCGGTGTCGCGGTTGCCGGACTCATCATCTGGCTCTTCGCCCTGAGCGGGATCTCTGCGACGAGCATGATGCTGCTTCCCGCCGTGAGCCCGGATCCGTCAAAGCGTGCGCTTGCCGCCGGCTTGATCGGCCAAGTGATGTCATTGCTTTGCCTGATCGCGCCGCCGCTTTATTTCTCACTTCACTGGTGGGGCGGGTTCGTCATTATCGCTTTGGTCGGCCTTCTCTTCGGCTTTGCGATTCTTCCCGGGCAGCGCATTGCCCCACCTGCGAACAGCGCCGTTGCGGCAATTTGAAAGGTATTGTCACCAGACGCGCACCTGCGATAGCATTAGCCGGTTCGCTGCCTTCTTGTGATCGCCCTCGGTGCATCCATCTCGCCGTCACGAGGCAGGCCGATCCAGAGGATCAACGGAAAGGCTAGCCTTACTAACGCCCTGGCTTTCCCAACCAGGGACGAGGACGGCTGGCGAGCGCGCGCACCGGCGAGGTCCGCGCTATTAATCGGCGACACGAGCAAGACGCAGCGGCATCCGCGCCAGTCCCCGTAGGCCTGGCACTAATCGGTGGACGGGCTCGCCTTCGAAGTGGCAGTTTCCTACTTTCTCGCCGAGGACACGGAGGAATACTTCGCCCTCGAGCCGCGCCATCATCTGCGCTACGCAACCATGAGCGCCGAAGCCATAGCCTAGCTGCGACGTGATCCGGCGCCGGATATCGAAAGTATCGGCATCCTCCCCCCAGTACAGAGCATCACGTCCGGCAGACGCGATGAACACCGCGACCTTCTGATGACGTTCAATTGTCCATCCTTCCATTTCCACCTCGCGCGTGGTCGTACGGAAGAGAGTATGGCTCGACGCGTCGTATCGCGTGGCCTCTTCAAATGCTGATCGCGCAAGCGACGGATCGTCTCTTAGCAGCGCGAATTGAGACGGATTTTCGACCAGACAGCGCAGCGCCAGGCCCAACGAATCGATCGTGGTATCTACGCCGGCGGACAGAAGAGAACGGACCAGCAAGCGCGCTTCGCCATAATCGACTTCACCTGCGTCAGCGGCTGCGTAGATTTCGGCGCCGAGCCCGGTGTCGGCCAAAGCGGACCGTTCACAATGCCTGTCGATCCATTGACCAACCTCTTCGGCATCGCGCGTCAGCTCGCGGTACCATTCTGTCACTGGTCCCATGGCCCCGAACACTATCGCGCCATATTTGAGCATCATCTGGCGATCGAGTGGCGGCATCCCGACGGCGTCGGGAAAGACCGTCAGCGGGAATGGCTGAACCAGATCCGCGACGGCCTCGATCGTGCCTCTATCCAGCGCGGCATCGACCAGAGCGTGCGCCACAGCCTCGAACTTGGGCCGCATCGTCTTGAGTGCCACCGGCGAGAAGATTCGCGACAACACCTTGCGCGCCCGCGTATGCTCGGGTGGATCCGCCTCAAGGATAAGACTGGGCGTACGCCAAGGCGCTTCGTGAAAATAGTTTTTGAGTCCGCTGCCCCCCCGGTTGCAGAAAGTTTCCCCGTCGGCCAGCACCGCCCGCACTTGCGCATGGTGCTGTACGGACCAGATTTCAAACCGCTCGAGCCAAACCAGCGGACCCAATGCCCGCAGGCGGGCATAATGGGTGAAGGGATCGGCCCGGAATTCGGGCGAGAATGGATCCATGTCGGTCGACGGGCGCTTGCGAAGGATGGCGGGTAGCGCCGTCATGTGATCTTCCTTGGTGTGGGGCTAGAAGGCCCCGAAATATTCGCGGTGCTCCCAGTCGGTAACAGCTGCGCGGAAGCGTTCGATTTCGTGTCGCTTGATCATCAGAAAATAGTTGATGAATTCGTCCCCCAGCCGATTCCGTGCCAACGCACTTGCATCGAGCGCGGACAACGCGGCCTCCAGCGTCCGCGGCATCGGCTCCGCGTCGCTGGCATAGGGCGTTTCGACCGCCGCAGGCGGCTCGCGCCCCTCGATCATACCGGCCAGGCCGGAGACTGCTTGCGCAGCGATGTAAAGATAGGGGTTTGCAGCCGGCTCGCCGGCACGGTTTTCAATGCGGGTAGTCGCGGGCGACAACCCGTCGATCACCCGCAACATAGCTCCGCGATTATCTCTTCCCCAAGCGATCCTGTCGGGCGCGAGCGAATTGGGCCGATACCGCTTGTAGGCGTTGATCGTCGGTGCCGCAAAAGCGGAAAAAGCGGACGCATGGTCCAGCAGTCCGGTGAGGTAAGTACGCCCCTCGGCAGATAATCCCGTTCGCGCCTCGCCGGCAAAGCAGTTACGTCCCTCGGCATCGATCAAGGATTGGTGCAGGTGCCAGCCGCTTGACATGGCATTGGCGAAGGCGGGCCGGCACATGAAGGTCGCGTGATAGCCGTTGCGCGCGCAGATTTGCTTAACGGCGCTCCTGAAGAAGATCATGGCATCGGCGGCCTCAAGCGCGGGTAACGCCTTGAAAACGAACTCGCACTGGCTTGGTCCGAATTCAAGTTCGACCGAGGTGAGCGGAAGCCCAAGCGCGATCACGTCACGCCGCAGAATATCTATGATCGGAGCTATCTGATCAAAGACATTGTCGGTGAGATAATTATACCCCTGGTGGATCAGGCCAACGTCAGGCGGCGGCGCAGGTTGTCCGCCCTCGTCGATGCCAAGATGCGGGTCGAGACGACGAAAGACATGAAACTCCACCTCAAGCCCGCAGACCATTGATCGCCCACGCGCGCGCAGCGCATCGAGCGCATCCCGGGCAATCTGCCGGGTGGCGTAGGGAACGGGCGATCCATCCTGATAATAGAGATCGCACAGGATCGTCGCGCTGCCCGGTGCCCAAGGCAAAACCCGGAACGTTGCCGGATCGGGCACCATCATAACGTCGCCGCCGCCCTGAAGACGCGGATTCCCCATCCCGGCGCCAGCGCTGAATACCGGCGCCACGGTCCGATGCGATGTGTCTTTCAGCAGCAAGGTCGAGGTGATCGACAGACCGTCGCGCAGGGCAGATGGCATCGCAAGCGCGGTCAGCGCTTTGCCCCGCAAGATGCCGTGCAAATCGGGAAAGGCAAAGCGAACCAGCTCGATCTTGTCCCGTGCGACCTGCGCGGTGATCGCGGCCGCTTGGCTTTTCTGTTCCGGTGACCACAGCTGGTGCCGCTCGATGAAGCTCACTCGGCCGTGATCCCGTCAACGGCCCAGCTGGCCCGTTCGAATCGCTCCCGCACCGCTGCAACCCAGAAGTCTTCCCACCCCTCGGACGGACCAACGCCGTCGATCGTTGCCGGACCGCGGATTTTCAGAGCCTCGTCGTCGTCTAACTCGAGAAACACGCGGTCACCTGACCGCGCTTTTTCAATCTCGCCGAGCAGCATTTTGCGGTAGGCAACGATGCCCTTGTCGGTCGTACCGAGATGTTCGCGCGTCCGGTCCTGGATCCGTCCTTGCGATTCAACGGCCCATTGATCGTGGACATTGATGTCCTCGCCCATGCCGGTGAAGGTTCGAAACTGCTGTTCGTTCCAGTCATAACCATATTCATTGTGACGCCCGACGCGAGGCTTATAGTCGGGTAGCGTATAGAGCAACTCTCGCTGTGCCCTCATCTGGGCTTTATCAACGGGGTCTGCGAAGCTTGTAAAGATAGCGTACCAGTAACAACTTAAATCGTCGATTGGCACGTGCCACTGCGTTATTGTCATGGTGCTCGACATCGGAATAACGAACGCTTGTGGGAATAACAGGTTGGTTACACGCACATGTGTTCGTGAATCGGTCAGTTCCCGCAAGGCCGTCAGTTGAAGCCCGGTCGCAGATTTCTCGACCTTGATCTGTGGGCAGGGAAACTCCCTCAAGACCTGCGTCATCGGCATGTCGCTGTTTGCGGACTCCGCCCGAAACTGGCGACCGTAGCTTGCCGAGGTATCATCGTCCT
Source organism: uncultured Acetobacteraceae bacterium (assembly GCA_964658485.1). Taxonomy (GTDB): domain Bacteria; phylum Pseudomonadota; class Alphaproteobacteria; order Sphingomonadales; family Sphingomonadaceae; genus Novosphingobium. Next base: position 14,565 of record CAZZYX010000001.1, read on the forward strand.
CGAAGAAACGATGAAGGAAGGAGGCATGCGCAGGGTCGATTCCGACCTCGAGAGCCTGGAGCCAGTTGCACTCCATCAAACCCTTAAACGCAAAAGTGTGACTGTCCGGTGCCACGAAACAGTCGAGTGCGGGGCGCGCCGGCGGGGGGCCATCGCCAAGAAAACCAAAGATCATGCCGCTGACCTCGACGACCGGGTAAGACCGTACGGACACATGCCCGCACAACCGGCTGCCCTCAGGCTCCGCCGGGGTTTCGAGGCATTTCCCGTGCACGTCGAACAGCCACCCGTGAAAGAGGCAGCGAAGACCTCCGGACTCCAGTCGACCATAAGCAAGGTCGGCACCACGATGGGGGCAGTCGCGATCGACAAGGCCGACCCGGTTCTGCTCATCACGAAACAATACAAGATCCTGTCCGAGCAGTCGAACCGGCCGGATCCGACGATCGTCGTCCAGCTCCGCCGCCAATGCGACCGGTTGCCAGTAACGTCGCAACAGGGTGCCACACGGCGTCCCCGAACTCGTGCGCGTGACGAGCTCGTTCAGCTCAGCCTTCATCCTTCAGCTCCTGGCTCGTAAAATTCCGGACGCTGTGAGGATGTGCGAGTTTGCATGGCCCGGCCATTGCTCGTAGCGACACGGGCCGTTGCAGAGCTATGTTCACCCCGTTTCCCGAACGGCTCTTCCTTTCTCAAGGCCAGGCCGCAAGCTCTCCGCAGGCCGACATTGTCGGCATCCGAACGACCGGGAGACAGCATATGGCCGACATCCGCTCGCATGACGGCAACCGCCTCAACGTATGTGTCGAAGGGCGTCACGACGGACCGACGATCTTGCTTGCCCATTCGGTCGGTTGCGATCTCACCATGTGGGATCGCCAGATCGAAGCGTTGGGACGCGATTATCGGCTCATCCGTTATGACACCCGCGGCCATGGCAACTCGGATGCGCCGCATGGCGATTATGAGGTGGCACAGCTCGGTCGTGACGCGCTTGCCATCCTGGACGCGTTCGGCGTTGAGCGCGTCCACCATTGTGGACTGTCGCTGGGGGGCACCGCCGGTCAGTGGCTGGCCCTGAATGCGCCCCACCGGCTCGCAAGCCTGATCTTGTGCGATACAGCAGCACGGCTAGGCACGCCCGAGCGCTGGCAATCGCGTATCGACGATGTCGCAGCTGGCGGTACCTCCTCGATAGCGGACATGTCAATGTCGCGTTTTTTCTCGGATGCCTTTCGTACCAACGAAGCCGCCGAGGTTGAACGCTTTCGTCATATCCTCATCAACACGCCGGATCAGGGGTTTGCCGGCTGCTGCGCCGTCCTGCGCGATTGTGATTTCAGAGCATGCTTGGCGAGCATTCACACGCCGACGCTCGTGTTATGCGGATCCCAAGATATTGCGACGCCACCATCCGATAGCGAGGAATTGGTGAGAATTATACCGGGCGCGAAGATCGCGTTTGTCGATGGTGGCCATATTTCCGCGATTGAAGATCCCACCGGATTCAACCAGGCGATAGCGAGCTTTATCGCGGGCCTCGCCACCTGAGCCTGCGATGCACGGCTATGCGCTTGGTTTAAGTGCTGCCAAAGCCTGTCGAATATGCTCTGCGAATTTTGCGGAGCCAAGCGGCAATGACCGTCCCCGCAACTGTCCTAAAATGACCGTTGTGTGCAGTGCATCCAGGTCAGTGATTGGCCGGACGGCAAGGCGTGGGTCCAGTCGCCATTCGACGGTACCGATGTCGATCTGAAACGCGACCACTTTCGTGCCGGTTACAACACTCGGGATCATTGCAAAGGAATTGAGCTCGAAGACAGTGTTGACGCGGCCGGTACGCGCAAGCAGTAATTTCTCGAGCGAACCGCCAAGTGTCACCGCCGTCAGAGCGACGTCGTACATCCCGCATTCTTTGAGGAGGACGCTGGATTGAGAGGCCAGGGGGTGATCATGCGCCATCACGGCCATCATCGGTTGCTCGACCGAAATCAACGTCTGGACGTCCGACGTTTCGAACGGACGGAACATCAAGACAAGATCTCGTTCAAATTCGTTGAGCGCCTTCAAAGCAGCACGATGATCGCACACTGACACCAAGAACCGGATTTTCGGATACTTCGTGCGAAACAGATTGATCTGATGCGCCAGAAAATATTGTGCAGCTTGACTGCAGGCAATCGACACTTCGCCCAGTTGCAGGCCGGATAGCTCGCCAATCTGTGATCGGACACGTTCCAGATCTGCGTTTTGGGTGCGGATCCACCGCATGAGTAACTCGCCGGCGGCGGTAAGTTTCATACCGGACGAATGGCGTTCGAAAATGGGCGCGCCGAGATCGTGCTCTATGTCCTGCAGGCGCCTTAGCAACGCCGACGGGGTGATGTTGACATGTTCGGCGGCCTGCCGGACCGACCCTGCGCGAGCCACCTCATCGATATATTTCCAGACGCGCATGTTTCGCATGGCAGCGGAACTCCCGTTCGAAGATTCCCCAGCGTAGAGGATTCCGGCCGATATCGTGCGTCATTGCGTCAGTTTGTGCAACACTCGTTAAGCCAGCAAAGACTACTAGGCACGCTAGAGCGCCATGAGACGCAGCGCGCTGCGTGCGTAGATGCGGGCGCAATCTATAAGATCTTGATCGAGAACATGGTCATCGATGCCCGACGAAAGCGTGGGCTGTGGACCATAGCAAAGCGCTGGTACGCCCAGATCCCGCCACCGTCGAGCATCGCTTCCCGGCAGTCTGACGACCGGGACAGGGGACCGCCCGCGCACGCTTTGCGCTTCGTGCGCAAACGTACGGCAGAGCGGGGTTTGAATGCCGGTCCAGTTCGCATCCCATCCCTTTACCCGCTTGAGAATGATCTCGGCGCCATCCGGGATGCAGGACGCCACCATCGCTTCAACCTCGTCGGTCGTCAGACCGGGGGGCAAGCGGATGTCCAGTTCCGCGCGCGCACTGGTCGCGACCTGACTGCGAACTCCGCCCGACTCCAGCATCCCGACGTTGATCGAAAGGCGGACACCTGCACCGTCGTCACCATCACTGATACCGTCGAGATCATCCGGCGGCACGCCCGTTAGTCCATTCAGCGCATCAACCGCCGTCAAGAAACGTGCAAGAGCAATAGCTGCGGTGTCATTCCCACAAACTCCCGATGAGTGGCCACCGACACCCTTCGCCTCAACATCGAGCCATAGCAGCCCTTTCTCGGCGACCGCGAGCCCCATATATCCCGGGCCCTCGCCACTGATCAGGAAGTCGCCTTTCAAGTCCGGTCGGCGGTCGAGAAGAGTGACCGTACCACGACTACCGAACATGACCTCGTCCGAGACCGCTGTCATCGTCAAGCGTCCCGCAAACCGGTCACGATGCTTATGCAGCACGACGGTCGCCAAGCACATAGCAGCGAGTGCGCCCTTCATATTGCCCATGCCGAGGCCGTACGAGCGAGCATCGCGACGGGTGAGCGTTAACGGTGGCGCCGTCCAGAGGCACGGATCCCCCGCGGGCATCGTGTCCATGTGTGCGTTGAATACGACGTGGCGACCGGCTCTTTCTGCCACAATATCGCAAACGACATTGGGAGCGAGGGCATCAACCTGGACGATCTCGACAGGGACGCCCTGTCGTCCGAGCCAGGTCGCGACGACGCCGGCCACATCTGCCGTGTTTCCCGGCGGGTTGATGCTCTCGGCTTCGACCAAGTCTTTGCAAAATGCAAAAAGGTCCTCGGATCGTCTTGCGATCTCTGCATCTACTTCGAAGAGGCATTCGTCTACGCCGCTCATGCCGTAAGTACCATTTCCGCTGGACGACCTACGAGCTCTTCGTACAATACGGGATCGGTTGCGCCTTCCGTCCCGAACACCAGCACCACGCTGTCCTTGTTCAATCCGCAGGCGTCTCGGGCAATTTGATCGCGCGTGAGCTGGAGCATTCCGGCAAGGCCGGCCACAGCTGACTCGCCGGCAACAAGGCTTTGATCACCAAAGGGCGAATCCGCGAGGAGCCGCATTGCGAAAATGGCTGCCTCATCCTCGATAGTCATGAAAGCGTTTGCGCCCTCGCGCAGAATTTCCCACGCGAGCAGCGAAACCTCGCCGCATGCCAAGCCCGCCATGATGGTGTTCAAAGAGCCATGAACCGTAACGGGGTGTCCTGCGACCGAGCTGCGGAACAAGCAGGGCGCACGATCCGGCTCGACGACGATGAACTGGGGTCGCTTGGTGCCGAGCGCCTCCCATAGTGTAGCGCAAACGGCAGCGGCGAGACCGCCAACCCCCCCCTGCACGAAAACATGTGTAGGCAACTTTCCGGCCGGTAGCTGTGCGAGCGCCTCCTCGACCATGACGCCGTAGCCTTGCATGACGTCGCGCGGAACGTCGATATAGCCTGCATAGGATGTGTCGGACACGACATGCCATCCGTTTGCCGCGGCGTCGACGGATGCCTGCCGTACGGCATCATCGTAATTACCGGCGACCTCGCGGACGTCCGCGCCGTAGGCTGCGATCGCCGCGCGACGTCCTTTGCTGACCATCTCGTGAACATAGATTACACAGCGGCATCCGAAAGTCTTCGCGCCCCAAGCTACGGAGCGACCGTGGTTTCCATCGGTAGCGCAGGTTACCGTCACCGTTCGATGAACCGCCGCGTCGTCGACAGGCGTCATGCTAATCTCGCCCGGATCTTTACTGCTCTGCGCGGCTACCTGCTTTTGCAGGAGACGCAGCACAGCATAGGCGCCCCCCAATGCCTTGAAGCTGCCCAACCCAAACCGACCGCCCTCGTCTTTGTAATAGATGTCGCCCACCCCGGCATCGGCCGCGAGTCCCCGCAGCGCTACCAACGGCGTTGGTTGGTATCCTGGCCAAACGGAGATTTCCCGCCGGGCGAGCTCAAGCGACGAGAGACTAAGAATAGCGTTGCGCTTGCCGTCGCTGTAGCTTTCTTCAATTGGCGCGCTTCGCGCCAACAGAAAAACAGGCTTACGCGACAAAGCGTCGACCTTGTCCATCCTCACTCCTCAAAGGTAGCCATGCTGCAACGGCCTCTAGGACCAAGGACCGACCGAACGACAAATGATCCGGCTTAGCTGTCGTCAGCTTGTCAGCCATGGCGCGCCGCACGGCAACCGCTAGGTGCGTCAGACGTGTTGCCGTTGCGGCATCATCGGTGGGACGGGAATGCAACTCGCATCGATTCGAAAAAGCGTGAAATGCGCATGCCGCATCGATGGGCATTCGACACGATGCGATTTTCTGTCGCCGCTGCTTTACCGACTGCTGGCACGATCTGGACCGGCTTTCGCCCGGCGCTCCCGTTACTGGTAGAGACTCGCGATATAGGCCAGCCGCCAAACGAGCTTAAGTCAGTTGCGCCACCTTCGGCCCCAGGTTCGGAGACGAAACCTTTGAAACCTCGACATGATTGCATGACCTCAAACCAAACCGCCGCCGGAAAGCCCGGGACGCTTCAAGGTCTGCGGCAACATCACCGCTGAGGCTGCAAGCCCGACAGCCGCTATCGCGATCAGCGCAAGCCATCCCACGCCACTGAAATACAGGATTGATCCCAGGAAGGAGGCACAGGAAATAAATTGACTGACCACACCACTTGCGGCCCCGGAATGGCGCGGGTCAGCGACCAGCGTCGGCACTAACGCCATCCCTACACCGGCCATGGCAGCATAAGTGAAAAACCAGATGGCAAGCCCGGTGATGGCAAATACAATCCCGCTTGCCGGCCAATAGAGTAAAATCTGGGCGCCAAGTCCGACTACCGCGAGCGCTGCGAACAGAGCGCGGCTTGAGATGCTTCTGGATATCAGCCATCCGGAGAGCAATCCCCCGCTCACTACGATCAGCAGTTTCGCGAGCGCGACACCCCCAGAGGCGGTCGCAATCGTGACGCCGTACGACTGCGCTAGATAAGATGGCATCAGAAGGCTGGTGCCATAGGATATTCCAGTCGGGAGGGCGATAGCGAGGGCGAGCCGCACGACCGCGACGCTACGAACAGGCAGAAGCAGGTCGATGACCCGCGCCCGCTGGACGGGTTTCGCGGCGGACTTAACTTGCCCGTTGCGTGGCACAAGGAACGCCAGCGTCGAGCCGGCGATCAGAAACAAGCCACAGAATATCAGTCCAAAGCGCCAGTTCGGACCGCCAGCAAATCGGGCCGATAAAAGCAGCCCGACGGCAAACCCTCCTGGTCCGTAGGTCGCCCATAAAGACAGGAGGCGAGCCCGCGAACTTCCGTCGAGGCGCTCAATAATGAGCGCCGGTGCAGAAGTCACGATCCCGCAAAAAGACACGCCGGCGCCGAGCAGACCGATCTTTAGTTCGATCAATGACGAAGCCTTAAAAAGATAAAGCGCATCAATTCCTGCCGAGAGGCCTGACCAGGCAAGCATCAGGCGCGCCCCCCAGCGATCGGCCAACGAGCCCACAATCCCGGAAAAGAGCGCCGACGGTAGAGAGTAAAGAGCAATGGCGACGCCCACCTCTGCCACGGGAACGCCCATCACCGACGAAAGCCGCCCAACCAGCGGCGCCAGCACGCCGACGACAGCCATGCTGAAAATCGTCAACCCGTAGGCGCACAGGAAGATGTGGGGAACGCTCGCTCGACCCGAACGAGAGTCTTCGGCGGGCACCCCGCCGGTCGGTCGCACGACAGCGTTCACTGCGCTGCCGCGCATTGTGCCTTCGCCCGTTGAAGTATCCGCATCTTCGTTCACGCTCGGATGATGCGGCCCGGTTCCTCGCTGTGCCATCGCTTGAAACGCTGCGGGGCGTTGCCCAAAACGAAGCGGGCCGTATGCGGCGCGCAGTGAGATGTCACAGACAGCCGTTCGCTGATTTCCGCAACAGGGGCGTTCATTTTCGGCAATGGAAAGCCAAGCAGGAACCGCACACCTTGTGGGTCTGTCAGGGCGGCGCAGCACAACTGCACGCGGAACGACGGCAAGGTACAGCGAACGGAACGAGGCAGCGGTCGGCGGAAAGACTGCCTCGACGGCACGCTTGCGAAGTCTTCTAAGCAAAAAAATGCGTCGGAGCGGGGATAGACCAACCACTCAAAGGGGACTTTCATGATTGCTTCTGCGCCCGCTACACGTCGATCGCGAACGCGAACATTCCGTAGCGTTCAGGCTAGTGCGGTCGCGCTGATCCTTCTTTCGAGCACCGCCATGGCGCAGGTATCCCCGCCAGCGACAGGTGGCGTCGGGGCCAGCTCAACCCAAAACGCTGAAAGCACGAATGGCGACATCGTCGTGACCGCCCAGCGACGGGAGGAAAGCGCAAGCAAGGTTCCCATTTCGATGGCGACCTATTCGCAGAAGCAGCTGGATCTTCAGGGCATTCGTAAAATCGATGATCTTGCGCGCCTTACACCAGCGCTCACATTCACAACGACGTCGGGCGTCAACGGAAATAACGGAACCAACATTGCGATCCGCGGCATTGCATCCGAGGTCGGATCCTCGACGACAGCAATTTACATCGACGATACGCCGATCCAGATTCGCAACATCGGGTATCTCGGCGGCAACCCCTACCCCAGAATTTTCGATCTTAATCGGGTTGAGGTGCTCCGCGGTCCGCAAGGCACGCTGTTCGGATCGAGCGCCGAAGGTGGGGCCGTTCGCTTCATTACGGCTCAACCCAGTTTCGACAAAACGAGTGTTTACGCCCGCGTGGAGGGATCGACCATCGATCATGGCTCTCAGAACTACGAAGCCGGCCTGGCAGTGGGCGGGCCAGTAACGAGCAACCTTGCAGTCCGTGCGAGCGGCTGGTTCCGTCGCGATGGCGGCTATATCGATCAGGTTACCCCGCAGACCGAGAATATCATCGCCAAGGATGTCAATTCTCAGCGCACTTACGCAGCAAAGTTCGCTTTGTCATGGCGCCCGTTTGACGCCTTCACTATCACGCCATCTATTTTCTACCAAAAGGTGGAAGCCAGGGCCCTTAACACCTTCTGGGCGGGCTACGGAGACGTCAATAACAACAATTTTCAGACGGGTGTGAATCACCTTGAACCATCGAACGACCGTTTCGTGTTGCCGGCACTTCGTATCCAATACAACATGAACAATGTGACGTTCATCTCCAACACGTCGTACTTCGATCGCAGGCAGTTTCAGCAATTTAGTTATACAACCTATCAGTCATATCTGAGGACCGGAAACCCGTTCGGCAATTTCGCTAACAAGGATACGGCAAACTCAGACATAACTCTGAACACGCACCAACGAAATTTAGTTCAGGAAGCCAGACTAATTTCTACAGATAATAAGCTAATTGATTGGACCCTTGGTTTATACTTTTCCAACACCAAGCAGGGCTTTAGTAATCTGACAGAGTCCGGTCGAATTCCAGGCGTCCTATCGAGAGGGCTTGCCCAGTACCTGGGTCGCTACAGTTACTTTGAGACTACTCATGCAAATGATCAGCAACTAGCAGGTTATGCCAACGTTGATATCAAACCGACTAGGACGCTCAAGGTCTCGCTGTCTGCACGATATACTCATAACAAGTTTGATTTCGACGATACAACCGGGGGCCCGACCGTGGGCAATATCACGAGTACCGTGAACTCCTCGGCGAAAGAGAATGCTTTCACGCCGAAGGCCACCGCGACGTGGCAAGTGACGCCCGACCACATGGCCTATGCAACGGCTAGCAAGGGTTTCCGTCCGGGTGGTGCACAACCGCTAGTATCGTCCGAATTCTGTGGGTCAGACCTCGCGGCCCTTGGCCTTACACGCAGCCCGACGTCATACAAATCCGACACGCTGTGGAATTATGAAGTCGGTAGCAAAAACAAGTTTCTTGGCGGAAAGGTGACTATCGACGCGGATGCCTATCACCTGAAGTGGAAAAATATTCAGCAGTCCATCAACCTCCCAACCTGCAACCTGAACTTCGTAGGGAATCTGGGAAGTGCCACCGGCAACGGAGCGGAGCTCTCGTTTACTGTAACACCTATCACCGGCTTCCAACTTGGCGCGAGCTTTGCCTACACCCACATCGCGTACGACAAGGATATCTCCACAGGTAACGGTCAGCTTTTCGTAGCAAAGGATCAGCGTCTCGGTGGCCCGTTGTGGAGCGGCTCGGCCTTCGCTCAGATAGACTATCCCGTAACAGATTCGATCACAGCATATTTTAGAGCAGACTATAGCTTCGCAACCGACAAGACGCCTCAGCAGATCGATGGAAATTTCGGGTATGACCCAGATCTACCGGCGTTACCGAATACGAACTTCACCTCTCTTCGTGCCGGCGTGCGGTTGTCTCGGGTGGACCTATCGGTATTCGTCGACAACCTCACAAATTCCCGTGATCTTTTATCAAGGAATCATGATGGACTCGGCGGCTCCCTTTTCTACGAAGAAACCTATCGCCCGAGAACAGTTGGTCTTACCGGTCAGTTTCGTTACTGAGGTTTTTGCAGACATCCTTGGCTGCCAACCAGGCGGGCGAGGATAAGCGCAATGTCGCGCGCATGGCGGTGCTGCGCGCCGGCTTGCCCGAGCAAGTGCCGGGCGCGACCGTCAACCGGTTGTGAGGCTCGGGGCTCAACGCGATCGGCATTGCGGCGCAGGCGATCGGCAGCGGGGACGCGGAGCTTATCATCGCCGGCGGCGTCGTGTGAATCGACATTGACGCCCCCACAGGATCGCCGCGCCCTCAAAATGCCGCCACTTGAATGGCTCACCACCGCTCCGCATTCAGCTCACCACCACGTCGGCAGCCGGCGATTTCCGCAACATAGCCATTTAGGCTGACAGCGCCCGTTGGTGCAGGCGCTGGATCGCGTCCAGCGCAGACAACAGCGCGCCTTCCTGCCAGCAACCATAGTACGACACATGTTCGCCGGCGAGCACGATGCGGTTGTCGAGCGAGGCAAGGTCTTGATAATGCGCGGCGCGGGTCTGGTCGGTCCAATCCGCGCAACAGCCGATGATCCAGTCCTGCCGGCTCCAGGCCATCGATACGCCATTCATGAAGTTGGCCTGATAGTCTTCGGGGTGGAATACCGAGCCTTGCTTCAGCACTGCCGCGATGCGATCCTGTGGCGACATCCCCGCCAGCATATAGGCGCCCAGTCCGAAGGCATAGGCTCCCAGCAGCACGGCGGGACCATTGCCGAAGAAGTTCGAGTTGGGATAGGAGATGAGCGTCATCGCCTGGTCGGTAAAGCTGTGGCCGCCGTAGATGTGGTCTTTCTCTTCCCAGAACCGGGTCTTCATCTCCAGCCCGACCTTGACCGAACTGTTGTAGGAGAGGGCCTGGATCGCCGCCTTCTTGGCGTCGGTCACTTGTATATCGATCTGGGACAGCACGCTGGCCGGAATGGTGCAGACCATGAAGTCGGCGTGGCTGGTTCCGATCTGGCCGGTCTTGGTATCCGTCCAGGTGGCGGTGACGCCCTTGGCGTCCTGCGCGATCTTCGTCACCTTGGTGTTCAGGCGGATCAAGTGACCGACCTGCTTGACGAAGGCGTCGCCGATCTTGCCCATGCCCCCCTTGGGCTGGAACATCGCCTGCTGCATCACATATTCGAGGTAGAAGCCGATCTGGTTCCACACCTTGCTGTCGAGCACGTCGGACAGGCTGTTGATCCGGGACGGGATCGGGGCGCCGTTCACGCCGCCCCCCGGAGCGCGGGCGCCGTCATAGCCCCGCCGCCCCGAGCCTTCCAGACTGCTGCCATAAGCGAAGTTCTTGTCCAGCACCCCCCATTCGCGCATCGCCTCGAGCAGCTTCTCCTTGTCCTCCTTGCTTACTGCCGTATCGAGCGCGCTGGCGTTGATTGCCTTGCTCATCAGTTCGGCGACATGGCCCTGGTAATCGACCACCAGTTCGCGGTGGCGTTGCGGCTTGCCGCCGAACGCATCCTGGCGATGGATATAGGCATTGTTATTGAGCTGAACGAAGGGCTCAAGCTCCACGCCGAACTGGCGGCAGTAATGCAGAACGGTGCGGTGGTGGTACGGAATGCGCCACGGACCCGGGTTCAGATAGTTGCCCGGCGCAAAGCCGACGGTCTGCGTCGCGCCGCCGATTTCGGTGACAGTGTCGCCGCCGCGCAAGGTCCAGTTGCGACCACCGGTGCGGCCCTGGAATTCCAGGATCTGCACGTTGTAGTCGGCCTTCATCAATTCATAGGCCGCCAGCAGGCCGGCGAGTCCTGCCCCCAGCACCAGCACCGAGGCACCCTTGCGGGCGCCCGACAGCTGGGGCGGCCCGGTGAATTGCGAATCTGCGGCATGGCCGATCGCAGTCATGGCCTGATACATCGCCAGGCTGCCACCGGCCTTGCCGATCGTGCTCAAGAGGGCGCGGCGGGTCTGCGGCGAAAGATCGTTCAACATGGGAGCATTTCCTTTTGGATCAGTGCGAGCAGACGTTGCAATTGGATTTGGAGACCGGGCCGGCAGCCAGGCGCTTGACGTCGGCCTCGGTGACCGGATCGGGGATACCGTTGAAGCGGACGCGCACATACGTCAGCACCGCCGCGATCTGGGCGTCGCTAAGCAGCCCGGCGAAGCGGGGCATGCCGCCACGTCCGGCATAGACGGTGTTGATCGCGAAGGCCTTGCGAGCCAGGTGAAGGTTGTTCGCCAGGGCAGGAACGCCGGTGCCGGCGCCAGCACCGCCCTTGCCATCGGGCATGTGGCAGGCCTGGCAGATCTGCTCATAGACTTCCTTGCCGTGGTTCGCCACCGCGAGGCTGGGCTTGTTGCCGGGTGCATCCTGCGCAGCCGAGGGAGAAGCCTCGATCAAGCCTGCCGAGCCGATCGCGAGAGCAAGCGGGCCCAACGCCCAACCGGCCATTCGGCGGCGATCGAATAACCGCAGTTCCATCAAGTCACGATCCTTTCATTTGATCTAAGTAAAATCTTATCGAAAGAGAAATTTAACTGCTTATGTTCATTTACATTAAATTGAGCAGAGCTGATACACCCATACAAGCCGTTTTTTTGGTATTATAGTGATAAATTACTTGACGATGATGTCGCGACCGGCCACACACCCAGCGTGTTGCAGAGCCACCGGTTTTAAATTGGGAATCCGAAGGCTTCGCATACTCTGCCAGCCGCATTGGCTGGGGACGGGTCCAACAAAAAGGAATTGCCGAATGCGTTTGAGGACAATGCTGCCTGGTGCGATGCTGGTGATGACGGCCGGCCTGATGCTTGCCACCCCTGCGAGCGCGCAGGTGACCAAGTTTCGCTCGAACCCCAAGAGCCTCATTCTGGACGGCGCCAAAGTCAGCGCCGGGTCCGATCTGCTGTACCTTTCCGGCCAACTCGCGGCTCCGCTCGTTCCCGGCAAGCCGCTCAGTGCGGCATCGACGATCGAGGATTACGGCGACACCAAGACCCAGGCGATCAGTGCGCTCAACAAGATCAAGGCGCTGCTGGAAGCCCAGGGTTACAAGATGTCGGACCTGATCAAGCTTACCTTGTTCATTGCGCCCGATCCCAAGCTTGGCAAGCTCGATTTCGCGGGTGCCAATGCAGGCTTCAAGCAGTTCTTCGATACGCCTGAAAATCCTACCACTGTCGCCCGGTCGGCCTTCCAGGTGGCGGCGCTGGCGGCGCCCCAGTTCCTGATCGAAATCGAAGCGATCGCCGCCAAGCCGCACGCGCCCGAGCAGAAAAATTGATTGGAAGGCGGGCCGGGTCATATGCGCCAGTCTTCCAGCGCATCGCCCAGGCCCGCCGCTAACGGATCCAGGAACGGCGCAAACTTGCGCCAGTGATCCAGGCCCGAGCGGTAGATGGGTTGGCGTACCTGCTCTGAACTGACGGTGCGCACCGCGCGGCTGTTTTCGAAAAAGCGCAGGCAGCCTGGCTCGAACGGGACGCCCGTCGCCGCCATCAGCGCGCGAACCTGCGCTTCGGTCGCCTCGACCACATCCTCATAGCGCAAGCTGTAGATAGCGCCGGGCGCTACTTGCTGGAAATGGCGTATGATCGCCAGATAATGGCGGTAATAACGGGCCAAGTCGCCAAGGTCATAGGAGAACGCCTGGCCTTCGGCGAACAATTGCTTGAAGGCGGCAAAGCATGACGCCATCGGATGGCGCCGCACATCGATGATGCGGGCGCGGGGCAAGATCAGCCGGATCAGGCCGATATGCCGGAAATTGTTCGGCATCTTGTCGATGAAGCGCGGCCGGCCGAGCCGCCGATGTGCGCCCGCGCGGGCCAGATATTCTTCCCCCCACCCGCGCACATCGGCTGCCGACGCTGCGGCAAGCATGTCGCCCGCTTGCTCGATCCTGCTCGCGATCGCGGGGATATAGGGCATTTCCATGGTGCCCTCGATCGCCGAGTGACTGGCGAGGATCTGCTCGATCAGGGTCGATCCCGATCGTGGCAGGCCCACGACGAAGATCGGCGCCTCGTCCATCGCGCCCCAACCCGCGCGCGCTTCGAAGAATTCGGGGGTGAAGAAAGCGGCGATGGTGCGCGCCTGTGCTTCGTAGTCGACGTGCGTTTCGCCCGTCTGGCGCCGCGCGATCGCCGCCCCGGCTGCGTAGTGAGCGAATGCGTCGGGGACCGCCCCGGCTTCCTCGCTCCGCCGGCCCAGGGCATATTCAAGATGCATCCGCTCCCGGTCAGGCAGGCGGCCGTCCAGAAGCCGGCGCATGTGTGCCTCGTCCTCGGCGTCGAGCGTCGCGATCTTGAGGTTGGCGAGACTCCACCATGCCTCCCCGGTTTCCGGCTGCAACGCCAGCGCGCGGCGATAGGCGGCAATTGCGGCATCGCGGGCGCCGGCGGTTCGCAGCGCGTGGCCGTGGTTGACGGCGACTTGCGGATTGCGCGGGAATTCGGCCACCAGTTCGGCTTGCAGCGCTTCTGCGCCGGCATCGTCGCCCAGCAGCGCCAGGCACCCGGCCTTCAGGTTGCGATAGGCGGGATTGCGCGGCGCGCCGGCCAGCAGCGACGCCAGTTCGTCCAGCGCTTCCTGTGCCTGCTGACGCGCAAAGAGCATGCAACACAAGTCGAAGCGGATGACGTTCTGCGTTGGCGTGCCGGCGGGTGCTGTTGCCAGCGCGTGGCGGAGCAACTTTTCGGCATTCTCGAAGGCGCGGGCGGCAACGTAGCAGGCAGCGAGCAGCCGGCACGCTTCCGCATCGTTGGGCCGGGCCAGCAAATGGTCGCGCAGCAGCGGCTCCGCCTGGCCGTGCTGGCCCCGGACGACCATCTCGGCGGCGCGGCCGACCAACGGATCAGGGCATGCGATGCGTGCCAGGGTCGCGCGTGCGGCGGTCTCGGTTGCGGTTTCGCCCAGCGCAAAGGCTACTTCGGCAAGCGCCTCCCAGGCTTCGGTCAACTTGGGATCGAGGCTTACCGCTGCATCGAGTTGGGCGAACCCCTCTGCCTCGCGCTCGACCAGGGCCAGGCAGAGGCCGAGTTCATAGCGGGTACGGGCGGCGCGCGGAAAGCGCCGGCTCAGCTCGATCAGGATCGGCAGCGCCGTGTTCGCCTTGCCGGTGCGCCGCATCGCGGACGCCAGAATGAGTTGTGGCCGAGGATCTCCCGGCAGTCGGGTAATCAGGGTGAGCGCTTGCCGTTCCGCGAGGTCGGGGCGCGAAGCAAGATTTTCGGCGGCGGTTTCGACAGGGTCTTTGGTCATATTCAACATGTCAGGAGCAGGACTCCGGCAGTACTGTCAAAGTGTGCCCAATGGCAGCGAGCATGTCCATGCCCACGGTCTTTCGGGTGATCGGCTCCAGGCCGCCAAGGGAACGGGTTTGTGACATTTATACGAAGAGGACCGGTCTTATGAAGGACCGGCCGCGCTCCATCGGAAAACGCGGCCGGGCATTTCAGTTTTAGAACGCGAGCGCAGCCTTGACGTACCAATAGCCGCCGTTGATGCCCCACGGCGTGAAGCTCGCCGCCGCGTTATAGACGTTGCCGTTGGCCGGACGGCCGCTGGCGGTGGTGGGAGTCGTGATGGCCTGCCGGTCGAACAGGTTGTTGGCGCCGGCATCGAGACGGATGGCCTTGGTGATCTTGTAGCCGACATCGAGATCGGTGATGCCAGTGACCGGGCTTTTGAGCAGCACGGCGTCGGAACCGGTACCCGAACCATCGGGGCTGACGTGCTCGCTCGCCTTGCCGTAGATCGTCTCGCGCAGGTTCACCGACCATTTGCCGTGAGTCCACAGCGCATTCAGGATCATTTTCTCGCGCGGCGTTGCCGTCGTCAGCGAGTCTCGCGCCGTCTGGTTGAGCAGCGAAGTGTTGTAGGTGGCGTTGAAGACCGCCGATGGAACGCTGCCTTCGGAGGTGATGACGGTCTTGTTGTAATTGACCCCGACCGACCAGTCGATACGGCCGAAATCGAAATCGCTGACATAGGAAGCGGTCGCCTCGATGCCGCGGGTGCGGGTGTCGGCGCCATTGTTGAAGACGTTGACGCCCGAGTAGGAGGTCGCGTCCGCCGTCGATACACCCCGCGAATGCAACGCATCGAGCACCGCCTGCGAAACGACTGCGGTGCCTTCAGAGCCATAGACCGTCGAAGAGATGATCCGGTCGCGAATCTTGATCTGATACGCGTCGATGGTGATTTGCACCGCTGGTGCCGGGTGGGCGACCAGGCCGGCCGAGTAGTTCATCGATTTTTCCGGCTTCAGCTTTGAAAAGCCCAGCAGCTGGGCGGCGGCGGAGTTGGCGGGAAGCTGGCCGAAGGTACTGCCGGGACCGACGTTGACCGCCGAATAATATTCTTCGGCCAGGGTCGGCGCGCGAAAACCGTTCGACACCGTGCCACGCAATGCGAAGGCGTCGCTGAAGTCGTAGCGGGCGGTGGCCTTGCCGGTCAATACCGAGCCGAAGTCCGAATAGTTCTCGAAACGACCGGCAACGTCAACATGCAACGCCCGGACGGGATCGAAGGCGGCATCGATGTAAGCTGCCCAGTTGTGGCGTCCCCAACTGCCTTCATCGCTCGGCGAGAAGCCCGGATAAGACTGTGCGCCGCCGCTATAGTAGGACGAATACTCGCCTTGCTTGATCGTATAGTCGTTCTTGCGATACTGGCCGCCCAGGGCCAGGGTCAGTGGTTTGGAAAAGCCGACATTGAACTCATGAGTAAGGTCGAGCGAGGCGACCCACTCGTCGTTGATCAGGGTGCCGTCGTAGAAATTGCGCTGCAAGCCGGTCAGCGCCGTCGCACTGGCCGATTGCTCATCGCTGAAAAGGCTCGGGTTGGCGGAATCGAGTGTGTAAAGCGCTACCGCGTCGCGGCCATAGCTCAACGATCCGTCGAAGTTCCATGCGGCGACTTCGCCCTTCAACCCGCCGGCCATTGCGAAATCTTCCTCGCGGATGCTTTCCTGCGGGCTGAAGCCTTGCGCCAGCGGGTAAACGGTTTCGCCCGTGGAGGTCGTGCCCGAGACTTTAGTGGCGGAGCGATAGTTTTCATAGGATTTGGCGACGCGGTTGCCATAGCTGCCGGTTGCATAAGCCTGCAACGAGTCGCTGAAGTCATAGCCGGCGTTAACAAACAGATTGAACAGCGAATACCGGGCATCGCCATTGATCTTGTTGAGGTTGGGCGAGGCGGAATTCGCCTTGAGGCCGGCGGAGACCACCGAACTCAGACCGGATTTGATCGTGCAGTCGGAAGTATAATACCGACGGTCGCAAGTGCCGTGCTGGGTATAGTCGTGGAACTTGTATTCACCGGTCAGGTTGATGAAACCTTTTTCACCCAGCTTGGCGCCGATGTTCACCGATACTGCAACGTTCTGGCCGCCGTGTTCATAGTTCTGGCCATCGGTGACGACGAGCGAACCGCCGTGGTCGGCCTTCTTGAGGATAATGTTGACCACGCCCGCGATCGCATCGGACCCGTACTGGGCGGCGGCGCCGTCCTGCAGCACTTCGACGTGATCGATCGCAGCCAGGGGCACAAAGCTGAGATCGGTGGTGGCGGCGCCGGAATAGGCGCTGCCGGCCAGCACCGCCAGGTTGGCGGTGGTATGGCGGCGCTTGCCGTTGATCAGGACCATGGTGTCATTGGGGCTTACCCCGCGCAGCGCCACCGTCAGCGTCATATTGGCGGTATCGCCACCGCCGGACTCGAAATTGAGTGAAGGCAGCGACTGCGCCAGCACCTGGTTAAGATCCTGCTGGCCCACGCTTTGTATGGCTTGCTGGCCGACGATCTGGATTGGGGCAGGGCTGTCGGCCGCGTGCATCCCGGTCTGCAGCCGCGTGCCGGTGACGATGATATCAGACGCGACCTCGGGCGGAGCTGGATTTGCTGCCGGCGGAGAAGTTTCTTGTGCCCTTACGATAGCGGGTGTCAGCAATGCGAGTGCAGTGGTGCAGAACAGAATTTTTTTCATAATGCGATAGCCTCGAATTAGCTTTTGCTAGTCGTAGATTGATCGGCCGTTCCAGATCTCGGTCTGGTTTCTTTGTCGTTATTGCAAATTGATAATATTCATCGCGCCGTGATCGTAGAAAACGACCACGAATATTTACTATAACTAAAGACATATTGAACCGCTCATCATTCACCTTGCGGAGACGTGCTGATCCGTGCGCGACTTAATTTTTCTTGTTATTTGAAATAGGCAATATTTATCAAGCCGGGATCATACGAATAAGATCACAACTATTCACCAATAACGAAAGAAAATACTAGAGACCACCCGTCATCCGCCTTGCGGGAGATGCTGATCGGTACGCGACTTGTTTTAAGTGAACCGCTATGCTGCGGTTGCTAACGGTAGTGTTATGTCAAACAATCGGCGTTGTGAAGCCATTGTTCAAAGCGTGAAAACTTTTTTTGCGTTTTTGCTCTGGAATCGCAGGATTGTAACATAATATCTGTATGCTATCAGTGAGTTATGTCGCCAGCTACAAGATTTTGCGCTGCGGCATAAATGCCACATCGCGCTGCGGATGCGAAGTGATCCAAGGTCGAAGTGACGCTCGCGCACCGTTGCGCGTCAGCATGCACGCTGTACCGATCACTCAAAGCGGGCGATCGCCGCTTTAGCCCGCACGGCCGCCAAGTTTCCGCTTACGGATCTGGTAAATGATTGTGCGATCACCACAGTAGTTGCGCAGTTCATTTTTCACGCAACGCTAACGGTTCCTGCTTTGCTGTTTTCCAGCGCGGCCGGGTCGGGGCGGGCAGTCCGGTTTCGGCGAGGCAGTTGGCTCGCAAGGTGTCGAGATCGGGACCGAAATCGAACAGGGCGGGATCCGCCGTACGCTCGCTTCGCATTTGCCGCCGCAGCGCCTCGGTTGCGACGCGGTCGACCCGATCCTCTACCAACACCACGCCGTAGCGTCGGGCGCCTGCTGCGGTGACGAGGCCCTGTTCCAGTTCGACCGCCAGCAGGGCCGGGTCGCGCTCCAGCGGATCGCCCCAACCGCCGCCGCCCCAGGTGATGAAATGCAGCTGGTCGCCCGCCTCGACGGCAACATCCTCGACCTTGTTGCCGACGATCGTCTGGGTGCCGTCCGGTTTTTCGATGATCTTGCGGGCGCGGGTTCCCGGCTCGCCGCCGTTGACGCCCCACGGCGGCACGAACCAGCGATCGTCGTGGATCGAGACCGTGCCTTCCTGCAGGAAGCGATAGGTCATGTGAATGCCGTTGCCGCCGCGATGCAGGCCGGCGCCACCCGAATCCGCGACGGTCTCGTAACGCTCGATGACCAGCGGGAAATATCGCTCCAGAAACTCGTTCGGCACATTGGTAAAGCCCGGCCAAAGCGAATGGCCATCGGGTCCGTCGCCCATCGGCCGGCCGGGGATGCCGCCGAAGCCGATCTGGAACAGCTGGAACCATTCGCCCTGCGCATCATAGCCCGAATAGAACAAATGCGGGCTCGACGAGAAACCGGCGGCGTTGAGGAATTCGGGCGTCTTCTGCCCCAGCAACCCGCCCAGCACGTCGAAGATGCGACCCAGGGCATGGGTACGGCCGGACAGCGCCGCCGGAAAGTTCGGCTTGAGCAAAGACCCTTGCGGGATGCGCACATCGATCAGGTCGTAATAGCCGTCGTTGAACAGGATCTGCGGATCGAACACCATCACCATATAGATGCCGAAGAACATGCGGAACATGTTCTCGTTCAGGAAGAAGTTGATCGACGCATCCGATTGTGGATCGGTACCGTCGAAATCGAGTACGACCTTGCCGTTTTCGCGCCACATCGTGCATTTGATCCGGTACGGTCCAAAGCCCATGCCGTCATCGCAGATATAGTCTTCGAAGCTTACCGGCTGATCACCGATCGCGGTGTCGATCAGCTGTTTCATCGCGCGGTAGTTGCGGGCGAGCAGTTCTTCGCACGCGGATACGAACACGTCGTCGCCAAAGCGGACCGCCATTTCGACGACGCGGCGCGCGGCGACGCGGCACGATGCGATGAGCGCGTTCAGATCGGCTTCGCACCAGTCGGGCTTGCGCGTCTGGTGCATGACCAGCTTGATCAGATCGGCATTGTAGACGCCATTCTTGTAGATCTTGACCGGCGGGATGCGCACGCCTTCCTCGAAGATCGAATGGGCATTGATCGGCATCGAGCCGACCACCTTTCCGCCGATGTCGGACATGTGACCGAACATCGAGGTATAGGCGATGATGCGGTCGTCCTTGAACACCGGCAGCAGGACCAGCCAGTCGTTCGAATGGCTGATGGCCCCGCCGACCGAATAGGGATCGGACAGGAAGATCATGTCCCCGTCCTCGACGGTGCCGTCATAGCCATCCAGGAACGGCCCGATGTACGATCCGAACTGGCCGACGACCATGCGCCCCTTGTAGTCGGCAATCAGCGGGAAAGCATCGCCCTGTTCGCGGATGCCGGGCGACATGGCGGTGCGGACGAGCGTGGCATCCATTTCGACGCGAGCGTTGCGCAGCGCGTTTTCAATGATGTCGAGGGTCACCGGATCGATCGCGATGCGTTCGAACGGCGTACTGTTGGCTTGGACGATCTGCGCGGTCATGTGCCGTTCCTCAGGCCGGATTGATCAGGATGTTGCCGACCGCGTCGACGGTGGCGACGCAACCGGACTCGATCAGCGTCGTAGAGTCCATTTCGGTGACGATCGCCGGGCCGGGAATGATGTCGCCGAAGCGCAATTTCGAGCGATCGTAGATCACCGCTGGTTGCACTCGGCCGTCGATCCATAGCTCATGATCGCGCAGCTTGGCCGCAATCGGGTCGCCATCGCCCTGTTCGAGCCGGGCGGCGGGCAGGTCGAGCGAAATGCCGAGCGCGACCGCGCGCAGGTTTACGATCTCGTGGGTGGTGTCCATGTTGAAGGTGAACAATCGGTGATGTTCCTTGTCGAAGCGCGTGACGATGCCGGCGATGCCGTCGCGGCGCAGCGTATCCGGGTCGATCGCGAGGGGCACTTCGAACGCCTGCCCCGAGTATCGCACATCGACTTCGAACACCGACGTGATGTCCGCGTCGGGGATGCCATCGGCTTTCAGCTCGTCGCGGGTTTGCGTTGCCATTTCCTCGAGGATCGCGATCAGTTGGTCGCTCTTGGTTTCCTGGGCAAGGCGTGAGAAGCTGCGCGCGGTTTCGGTCCGCATCTGCGTGGTCGCGTCGCCAAGCGCGCAGAGCACGCCGGGCGAGACCGGTGAGACGGCGGGCCAGCTGCCCATCAACCGCGCCACCGCATTGACATGAAGCGGCCCCGCACCGCCGAAGCCCATCAGGCTGAAGTCACGCGGATCATAGCCTTGCTGCACCGAGATCATGCGCAGCGCGCCGAACATGTTTTCGTTGACGATATCGATAATGCCGCGCGCCGCTTCGAACAGGCCGATGCCGAGCGCGTCGGCGATGGTCTGCACCGCGATCTTGGCGCCTTCGCGATCAAGCTGGAACGTCCCCCCGAGCAAAGCTTCGGGCAGATAGCCGAGCACGACATTGGCGTCGGTCACGGTGGGCAGCTTGCCGCCCTTGCCATAGGCGACAGGTCCGGGAATGGCCCCCGCGGACTGCGGGCCGACGCGGAGCGCCCCGGTGAGTTCGGGGACATAGGCGATCGAGCCGCCGCCCGCGCCCACGGTCTTCACGTCGACAGAGGAAGCGCGCACCGACAGGTGTCCGACTTCGGTGGTGCGGACGCGGCGCGGTTCGAGGTTTTCGATCAGCGCGACATCGGTCGAGGTGCCGCCCACATCGAGTGTCAGGATATTGCGGATGCCGGCATTCTTGCCGACCCACAGCGCGCCGGTGACACCTCCGGCCGGCCCGGACATCAGCAGCGAGACCGGATGTTCCTCCGATTTTTCGGATGACATCAGGCCGCCATCCGAACGCAGCAGCGCCAGCTTGCCGACCATTCCGGCGTCGCGCAGCTTTGCCCGCAGGGCACGAACGTAGCGACCGACGACCGGACGGACCGCGGCGTTGGCGACGGTGGTCAGCGTGCGCTCGTACTCCTGCATCTCGGGCAGGACGATATGGCTCAGCGAGATCGGCACATCGGGCATGATTTCATGGGCGAGTTCGCCGATGCGGGCTTCCTGCGCCCCGTTCATATAGGCGTTGATCAGCGAGACGGTAATCGCCTCGACACCCTTTGCCTTCAGCTTTTCGAGCGCGGCGCGAATTTCGGCGTCATCGAGCGGGCGCAGTTCCTTGCCGTGCGCATCGATCCGGCCCTTGACCTCGATCGTGTCCGCCAGCGCGGCAAGCGGCACCGGCTTTGGCCATACGATCCAGCCGGCCAGGCCGCCGGGAACGAAACTGCGCGCGATCTGCAGGATCTGGCGATAGCCCTCGGTCACGATCAGCCCGACGCGCGCACCCTTGCCTTCGAGCACGGCGTTGGTGGCGACGGTGGTTCCGTGCAGGAAAATCTCGATTTGGCTGGGGGTGATACCCGCCTGCGCGCAGATTGCCTCGACGCCTGTGAGGATACCCACCGAGCTGTCATGCGGGGTTGAAGGTGTTTTGTGACGCCAGAATATTCCCGCATCCTCCTCCAGCAGCAGAAGATCGGTGAAAGTGCCGCCGACATCGACGCCCAAACGATATGTCATTCGCAATCATCCAGATCTTGGGCACGGCGAGGCCGACGCGCAACTTGAGTTTAGCCGTCGAAATCGGCCAGATAGCCTATTCTATTGGTCATTGCCACTTCAACAGCCCCATTCGCCGGCTCGCCCGACAGGCGGGGATTAAATGAAACAGGCCTTGTCCCTGACCAATGAACGCCCGATTCAGATAGTTCGCCGCGGTGGACGCCGCCAAGCCGATCGATAAGGGCGCCGATCAAGCCGCCTTAAAAAGGTGATTGGCGTTATGTCCGGCTAACCGGTAAGCGTCCGCATCTCGGAAAACCCATGACCCTCGAGCTTCCGATGCGGAGCGCCAGCCGGGCAGGAAGCGAAGCGATGTTCCACCTGGTGTTCGCATTACCGTGGCTTTACGTCGTAACCCGCACCATTGCGCCGTTCCCGTGGGCAATTGCCGTCAGGGGTGCCGTCGCCTTTGTCCTGCTGATCGGTTCCCAGTTCCATTATTGGAGCCGCCTGTCATCGGGTTCGGTGTTCACGCCCGAGTTCCCGCGTGCCCTGGTGATCCTGTTCAACTGGGTCTTCGGTGCCATCGCCTTGCTGGCGGTGTTCCAGGTCGCCCTGGATGTGGCGGCGCTGGTCGCGATGGTCGCCGGGATCGGCGGTTCCGGCGCCTGGATCACGGCCCGTTACGCCATCGGCATCGCCGCCTTCGCACTGGCCGCATTCGGGGTTCGGCAGGCGCTCGGCGTTCCGCAACTGCGCGACGTGGCGGTCACCATTCCCGGCCTGCCCGAAGCATTCGCAGGCTATGCGTTAGTGCAACTGACCGATCTGCACATCAGCCGGCTGTTTCCCGCAAACTGGGCCCACGCCGTCGTCGCTGCCACCAATCGGCTGGGCGCGGACCTGATCGTGGTGACCGGTGATGTCATCGATGGCAGCGTCGCCATGCGGCGGGCAGATGTCGAGCCGCTGCGCCGGCTGCATGCGCGCGACGGCGTTTATCTGATTCCGGGCAATCACGAATATCTGTCCGGGTACGATCCGTGGATGGCGCATTTTGCCACGCTGGGCATGCGGGCACTGGCCAACGCGCATGCCGTCATCGCGCGCGGCGATGACAAGCTGGTCCTGGCGGGGGTCACCGATCCGTCTGCGCGCGGGGCGAACCGACCGCTGCCGGATCTGGGCGAAGCGCTGGCCGGCTGTCCGCCGGATGCGCCGATCGTGCTCCTCGACCACGAGCCGGGAAAGGCCCGGCAATCGGCCGATCGTGGGGTGGCGCTGCAACTGTCCGGTCATACCCATGGCGGAATGATGATAGGGCTCGACCGGCTGGTCGCGCGGGCCAACGGCGGTTTCGTATCGGGTCGCTATGTCGTCGGCGGCATGACCCTCTACGTCAATAACGGCACCGGCATCTGGCCCGGCTTCGCGTTGCGGCTGGGCAAGGCTTCCGAACTGACCCGCATCACCCTGCACCGGGCATGATCGGTCGAGCGGGGGTGAGCACCCTTTGATTTTCTCGTGTGCCCGGCCCACGTCACACCGGCATGGCCGTGCCGCCCCCGAACAGTGTCCGGGTAACCCGGTCCGGGTCCAGCCTGAAACTGGCGCTTACCGCGCCCGCCATCAGCGCGGCCATCGCCGCAGTCGGCCTCAGGTCGCGGTTCTCGTAAAGCGCGGCGGGCGAAAGCCCCGGCCAGTCGGCCATGACGCGGCCGCCCCGCACCGCACCGCCGACCAGCATCGCGACCGCGCCGGTGCCATGATCGGTGCCACCCGTGCCATTGGTCGCCGCGGTACGCCCGAACTCGGTGGCGATCAGCACCGTGGTCTGCGCCCAGACCGGGCCGAGACCTTCGCGCAGCGCGGCGAGCAGCGTGTCGAGCGCCTTGAGCTGCGCCGCCAGCCGGCCTTGCTGGCCGCTATGCGTATCCCAGCCGCCGGTTTCCAGCATGGCAATTCGGGGGCCGTCGGGTTTGGTCAGGAAACGCGCGGCCAACGCGCCCAGGCTGGCTGGATCGGGCTTGCCGGTGCCATCTCCGGCGATCCGTTGCGCGTCCAGCGCGGCCGCCCACAGGGGATGCAACTGTCGATCCTCCGCATAGAGCTGGCCAACCCGAAGCATCAGGTCGTCGGACGCGGTTGGCAGCGTGGATGGTCCGTACGATGTTACCGGGGCCGGCCCGCGCAGCGCCATCGGCACCGTTGCGGCCAATGCAATAGCCTGGTCGCTGGATTTGGGCAGCATCGTGACCAGCCGGTTCAGCCAGCCATCCTTGCGCTGATAAGGTTGCGTGCCGCCGGTTTCGAGCACATTCTGGCCATCGAAGTGCGACCGGTCCCGATAGGATGAAGCGACCGCGTGAATGAACAGCGCCTGGTTTTGCCCGAACATCCTGCCCGTCTCGGCGAGCGCGGGATGCAAAGCGAAGGTGCCGTCCAGCCGGATTGCCGTAGCCGGATCGATGGCAAGCTCGCCGCGCAGCCTGGCATAAGCCGGGTCGGCATAGGGGATGACGATATTGAGCCCATCGGCGGCGCCACGCTGGATGATGAACACAAAGCGCCGGTCGGTGGCAACCGTAGCCAGTGCCATGGCGGGCGCGACCAGTATGGCGCCCGCGCCCATGGCAGAGAAGGACAGGAACCGGCGGCGGTCGACCATAACGCTATCTCCTCAGGAAATCGGGTGAAACCAGCAGCAAGGCCAGCGCGCTGGCGGGGCTTTCGGCTTTTGCCAGCTGTTCCTGCGTGGCGGATTCCAACGCGCCCGGCAGTATTTTCGGACCCAGCGTTCGCGCGTCCAGGGTGGCCGCGACGGGGGCTACCAGCCGCTGCGCATATTCTACCCGGCGCAGCAGGGCGTCGGGTGCGGCCCAGCTGGCAGCGGTATCGTCCCAGCCGGCGGGCGAGCCGGGCTTCCACACCGACTGGCCGAGTTGACTCTGTACTCCCGCCATCTGCACCGGGCCAAGCTGTTCCCGCCCCAGCCCGCGCAGCGCCGAGACGGTCCACTCCCACGGAGTCTTGAATTTCAGCGCCGTGGGCGCCCATGGCTCGGGGCTTTCGATCAGGGTGCGGTACAGTGTGGACAGGTCGCCCCGGCTCGCCGCAAAGCTGCCGGCCAGGCGATCGACCAGCGCCGGTGGCGGCGTGTCGCCGGCAAAATGGCGCGCCAGTTTGGTCGCGACATGGCTGGCGGTGGCCGGTGCATGGGCAAAATCGAGCAGCGCCGCGCGTGCCTGGTCGGCGCCCGCCTGGGGATAGGTCCTGCCCATGATCTGGCGCGATCCCGGTTCGTGCAAATCTGGGCGGAAGGTAAAATCATCGGCATTGCCGTTGTCGCGCAAATCCTGCGCGGCCACGTTCCAGCCGGTCAGCGCGCGCGCGAATTCGGTGACGTCGCCCTGACTGTATCCCGATCGCACGCCAAGCGTGTGCAATTCCATGATCTCCCGCCCCAGGTTCTCGTTGAGGCCACGCGCCGAAGCCGGGTTGCGCAGCGCCGCGCGCTGGGCGGCGGGGCTGTCAGGGCCAATCGACTGAATCTGGTTGAGATAAATCAGCATCGCCGGGTGGTGCTCGACCGCCAGCAACATGTCCTCGAACCGGCCGAGCACGTGCGGGCGGATGGCGTCCCGCTCGAAGGCGCCGACGAAGGCAACGGTCTGGGGATTATCCGCGGAAACGCAGAAATGGTTAGCCCAGAAATGGACCATGCGCTCGACGAAGGGCGCCTGGGTATCGAGCGCGCTTTGGGTGCGGGCCTGCACCGCCTGGCGGTAGAGCGCCTGGACGTCCTGCGCAAAATCCTGCCGCGCGGCGATCATCCCGGGCGAGCGCGCCGGTTTGCCGGGTGCAAGCGCGGCTTCAGGTTGCAGACGGGCTGCCTGGCGCTGCTGCTGTTGCTGCAGGCGATAGGCTTTCACCATCACGCCGGCATCGGGCAACGCGGCGTAGCCTTCGGGCAGCGGATCGAAACGATCGAACTGGCTGGTCAGCCATCGCAGCGGATCCTGCGGCAACGGATCGTTCGGACTCGCCCCCAGTCCGAACCGGTTCAGCGCAACGGCGGCAGGTGAAAGACCGCTGGTGGCGGGCATGGCAATCGGCACTCCTGGTGAAGGACGACCATTCAACGACCGCCGGCGCCATTTCCGTCGGTTGCCCAGCGCGAAAATGAGCGGCTAATGGCGCGGGTGGTCCGGCTTGGGCGCAATGCCTTCGGCCAAGGTCGCGCGGTCTGCCTGCGACAGCGTTGCGGCCACCGCGACTATGCGCTCCTCGACATGAGCGCGCACCCCGACATCGGCGTCCCGCACCCGCGCCAGCGCTGCAGTCAGCGCGGCGGCATCGAGCATCGGGGCGCGCAGCAGGGTTGCGGCATCTTCCCGCGCCTGGCGCCCTTGCGCGATCGTCGGCTGCATCTCGCGGCGCGCATCGCGCAACGCCTGATGAAACATACGGCGTGGCCCGGGCGGCAATTGCGCACCCGCCGCCCGGATCGAACCCGTGGCCGCCGGACGCTGGGTCTTGATCCACGCCGCCCCGCCGACCGCCGCGCTCAACAGGAATATGTTCAGCAGGATGGAAATGGCGCAAGCGATCTTGAGCGTGCGAGTGGACATTCAACGCTCCTGCGCGGGGGGATCGCCAAACACCGTGGCTTCATCGGAAGTGGCATGATCGTATGGCATCGCAACGGCAACGGCGGTCAATCCGGCCGCAGCGCCGGCCAGCGCCGTTGCCACGCCGATGCCCGACCACCACAGGCGCGCGCGGCGCAGCAGCGTTACCCGCCGCGACGCCAGGACCCGGTCCCGCAGCGCCGCCGAAGGAACGGCCACGCGCCACTGGTCGAGCGTCGCATCGAGCCGCTCCGCCTCGACCAGCACCGCCTGCATTGCCGGCTCCCGCGCCATCACCATGGCGTCGGTGCGCACCGCCTCGGGCCAGCGCGCGACCACGCTGCCATAGGCATCGGCCAGCTCGGCAAAGCGGGCCGGGGTGAGGGGAGCACTCAAGGCAATTCTCCTGTTCGATCGATTTCCTGGTCGGTGCTCCCGTCGTCCAGCAGCCGTTTGCGCAACGCTCTCCGACCCCGTGCGAGCAGGCTCTCCAATGCATCGACGCTGATAGCCAGCGCCTGCGCCACGGCGATGTTGCTCAGATCCTGATAATGGACCAGCATGATCGCTTCGCGCTGGCGATCCGGCAGCGCCGCGACTGCGGCCGCCACCCGCCGCGATTGCGCCGCGTCATCCATGGCGGCATCCTGCGGGATGGCCGGATCGGCGATCTCCGGCAGGACGTCCATGGTGATCTCGCGACGGCGGCGCAAGCGGTCGCGACACAGGTTGAGCGTTACCGTATGCAGCCAGGTATCGAACAGGGCCGCACCGGGACGCCAGTTCCCGGCATGGCGCCACACCCGCAGGAACGTTTCCTGCGCGACATCCTCGGCCTCTGCGGGATCGCCCAGGATCCGCCGCGCGAGCGCCAGCACGCGCGGCAGCTTGGCGTTGGTCAGCAACCGCGTTGCCGCCTCGTCGCCCTGGCCGATCCGCGCGATCAGGGCGGCGTCCGGATCGTTCGCGCTCACCTCCGGACCCCTTCCCTGCAAATAGCGCGGCCTCCGCGATTGCCCTGTTCCCGGCGCGTGAGCCTGGCTCAGCGATAGCGCCAGCCACGATGCCAGGCATAACGATGTCCCCAATACCGATGCCCGTCCCAATAGCCGCGACCGGGGTAGAACCCACCGATGACAACGCCCGGTGCGATCAGGACCGGCCCCGGTCCGAGATTGGGGCGGCAATGACCGTATGGACCGCGGTGGAAACCTTCGCCGCAACCATCTCGCGCATCGGCGGGCGCGACGGCGGCCAGGGCGGCAACGGACGCGAACGCGGCCAGCAATAGTTTCTGCATCATAAGTTCTCTCCAATCTTGCGTTCCGGCGGCATGGCGATGCCGCCGATAGCCTTTGAACGCAGCCCTGGAATTTTTCCGTCGCCGGCGATGCGCGAATTTTTCAATTCGGTCGTTCGATTTAACGGACCATGCTGTACAGCGTCAATATGATCTCCAGGCCGAACCGTGCCACACCGCCACTTCCAGGCAAAATGAGCGGACGCCGTGAACTATATCGAGCAGGACCTCGGGGTGACAGCAGCGATCGATGCGTCGCCGCATGGGCAGGTGCAAGCGAACCGGGATAGGTGTTCATGGCCGGTCTTATCGATCGAGTATATGAAAAGGCGGCTCGGAAAGTGACCGCGCTCAGCGCGTCGCAAACATTACCGCGATATCATCATCAACCTGCATCGCAATGCCCGGCCTGATCGCCGGCATTGAACTCGGTCGCGGGTGTTTGCGGCGCCACCGGTCCGGCCTGAAGCCGCACGATCGCCAATGCCGCCGCTGGCGAAAACTGGCCCGGACGATCGATCGCCAGCGCGCCGATCCGCTGTTTCATGAGCGGATCCCAGAAGCTCAGCATATGATCGGCGGTGGCTTCGGCAGCACCCACTTCACCCATCCGCGCGAAATTGCTGGCGATCTGGTTGGCCATGTGGATCAGACGATCCCCGGTACTCATCAAGGTGTCGCTCAATGGCTTACTCCGCCGCCTCGACCGGTTCGATCCGCCGGCTGCGCGTCGCCTGGGCATCATAGCTCTGTTGCCAGTCAGACGGCCCGTTCGACAACCCGACCTGCACCGCCGTCACCTTGTATTCCGGGCAATTGGTCGCCCAGTCCGAATAATCGGTGGTGATCACGTTGGCCTGCGTGGTCGGGTGATGGAAGGTCGTATAGACGACCCCAGGCGCCACCCTTTCGGTAATCAGCGCGCGCAGGCTGGTCTCTCCCGCCCGGCTCCGCAAGGACACCCAGTCGCCATCCTTGACGCCGCGATTTTCCGCGTCGGACGGATGGATCTCCAGCCGGTCTTCGGTATGCCAGGCAACATTCTCGGTGCGCCGGGTCTGCGCGCCGACATTGTAGTGGCTCAGGATCCGTCCGGTGGTGAGCAGCAGCGGAAAGCGCGGGCCGGTCTTTTCGTCGGTGGCGATGTAGTCGCTGATGACGAACCGGCCCCGGCCCCGGGCAAAGCTGTCGACATGCATCGTCGGCATGCCTTCGGGCGATGCCGTATCGACCGGCCATTGCAGCGAGCCGTGCTTTTCCAGCGCCGCGTAGGATACGCCCGCGAAGGTCGGCGTCAGCGCGGCGATCTCGGCCATGATGTCGGATGGATGCGCGTAGTCCCAGCCCAGCCCCAGGGCATTGGCAACCATCTGCACGATTTCCCAATCGGCATGGCCGTTGCGCGGGGCCATCACCTTGCGGACGCGCTGGATGCGGCGCTCGGCATTGGTGAAGGTGCCGTCCTTCTCCAGGAAGGTCGATCCCGGCAGGAAGACATGCGCGTAATTGGCGGTTTCGTTGAGGAACAGGTCCTGCACGACGACGCATTCCATCGCCGCCAGCCCGGCCGCGACATGATGCGTGTTGGGATCGGATTGCAGGATATCCTCGCCCTGGACGAACAGCGCCTTGAACGTGCCATCGGTCGCCGCATCCAGCATGTGAGGGATACGCAGGCCCGGTTCGCTGTCCAGCGTGACACCCCAGGCATCCTCGAACAGCGCCCGCGCGGCATTGTCGGAAACATGGCGATAGCCCGAGAATTCATGCGGAAAACTGCCCATGTCGCAGGCACCCTGGACGTTGTTCTGGCCACGTAGCGGGTTCACGCCAACGCCCTCGCGTCCGATATTGCCCGTCGCCATCGCCAGATTGGCGATCGCCATCACCGTGGACGAGCCCTGGCTGTGTTCGGTCACGCCCAGCCCGTAATAGATCGCGGCGTTACCGCCCGTAGCGTAGAGTCGAGCAGCGGCGCGCAACTCGTCGGGATCGACCCCGCTCAGCGCCGCGATCGCCTCGGGCGAGCGTTCGCGCTGGGTGACGAAGTCGGCCCATTCGAGATATTCGTCCCAGTCGCAGCGAGTGCGGATGAACGCCTCGTCGATCAGCCCTTCGCTGACGATGACATGCGCCATCGCGGTCAGCACCGCGACATTGGTGCCGGGGCGCAGCGGTAAATGATGATCGGCGGCGATATGTGGCGTCCGCACCAGGTCGATCCGGCGTGGATCGATCACGATCAGCCGGGCGCCCTCGCGCAGGCGCTGCTTCATCCGGCTGGCAAATACGGGGTGGCCATCGGTGGGATTGGCGCCGATCACCAGGATCGTGTCGCTGTGCTGCACGCTGTCGAAATCCTGCGTGCCCGCCGACGTGCCGAAGGTGGCTTTCAGGCCATAGCCGGTCGGCGAGTGGCAAACGCGGGCGCAGGTATCGACGTTGTTATTGCCGAACCCCTGGCGGATCAGCTTTTGCACCAGGAAGGTTTCCTCGTTGGTGCAGCGGCTCGACGTGATCCCGCCGACCGACCGCGTCCCGTATTGCGCCTGGATGCGGCGGAATTCACTGGCGGTATAGGCGATCGCCTCGTCCCACGACACTTCGCGCCACGGCTCGTCCACCGATTTCCGGATCATCGGGTTCAGGATACGATCCTGATGCTGGGCATAGCCCCAGGCGAAGCGCCCCTTGACACAGCTATGCCCGCGGTTGGCCTTGCCATCCTTCCACGGCACCATGCGCACGACTTCTTCCCCGCGCATTTCGGCGCGGAAGGTACAGCCGACCCCGCAATAGGCGCAGGTGGTGATCACCGCGCGCTCGGGCTTGCCGATCTCCACGACCTTCTTCTCGATCAGGCTGGCGGTCGGGCAGGCCTGCACGCAGGCGCCGCAGGACACGCATTCGGACGCGAGGAACGATTCGCCCTGCGAGGGCGATACTTTCGACGCGAACCCCATGCCCGAGATCGTCAGCGCAAAAGTGCCCTGCACCTCGTCGCAGGCGCGCACGCAGCGCGAACAGACGATGCATTTGCTGGGGTCGAAATCGAAATAGGGGTTCGACTGGTCCTTGGCCTGGCCCATGTTGGTGGCGCCGTCATAGCCGTAGCGTACTTCCCGCAAGCCCACCGCGGCGGCCTGGTCCTGCAGTTCGCAATCGCCATTGGCGGCGCAGGTCAGGCAATCGAGCGGATGATCGGAGATATAAAGCTCCATCACCCCGCGCCGCAGTTTCTTGAGCCGCTCGGTCTGGGTCCGGACCACCATCGTCTCGGCGACCGGGGTGGTGCAGGATGCCGGATAGCCATTGCGCCCCTCGACCTCGACCAGGCACAGCCGGCACGAGCCAAAGCCTGCGACATTATCGGTGGCGCACAGCTTTGGGATCGCGCCACCCATCAGCGATGCCGCGCGCATGATCGAGGTGCCCGCGGGCACGGTGACGTCCTGTCCGTCGATGGTCAGCGTGACCATCTGGCCGGTGGCGGTGGCGGGCGGGGTGCCATGATCGGTTTCGCGCTGGAAAGTCATCGGTTCACTCCGCCGCTTCGGCCAGCGACGGGGTCGCGCTGAAATCCTCGGGAAAATAGTCCAGCGCGCTCAGCACCGGGTACGGCGTGAAGCCGCCCAGCGCGCACAACGAGCCATATTTCATGGTATCGCACAGGTCGCGCAGCAACCCGATCTCGGCCTGCGCGTCGCGCCTGGACGCCACCGGCGCGCGTGAGTTCAATGCCGCCGCCAACCCGCCGCCGATCGCCGGCGCGACGGTGATCGCGGCCATGTCCCGCCCGGCGATGATACGGTCGATCACCTCGGTGCCACGCGTCGAGCCGATGCGGCAGGGGGTGCATTTGCCGCAGCTTTCGGCAGCGCAGAATTCCATCGCAAAACGCGCCATCTGCGCCATGTCGACGCTGTCGTCGAACACGGTGATACCGGCATGGCCGATAAGCCCGCCGGCCGCGGCAAAGGCTTCGTAGTCGAACGGCAAATCGAACATGGCGGGCGGGAAATAGGCGCCGAGCGGCCCGCCGACCTGCACCGCACGCACCGGGCGCCCGCTCCCGGTGCCGCCACCGATCTCGTTCACCAGTTCCCCCAGGGTAACGCCGAAACCGATCTCGCACAGGCCGCCATGCCTGACGTTGCCCGCCAGTTGCACCGGCATGGTCCCGCGCGAGCGGCCAAAACCCACCGCGGCATAGGCCTCCGGCCCGCGCGCCAT
Source organism: uncultured Acetobacteraceae bacterium (assembly GCA_964658485.1). GTDB lineage: Bacteria > Pseudomonadota > Alphaproteobacteria > Sphingomonadales > Sphingomonadaceae > Novosphingobium. Next base: position 46,801 of record CAZZYX010000001.1, read on the forward strand.
GATGAACGGCACCGCGGCAAGGCTCAGCACATTGTTGATTACCGTCGGGCGCCCGAACAAGCCCTTGATCGCGGGCAGCGGCGGCTTCGCGCGCACCTGGCCGCGTTTGCCCTCGATCGAGTCCAGCAGCGCGGTTTCCTCGCCGCACACATAGGCGCCCGCGCCGACGCGGACTTCCAGCGTGAACGGCGCCACGATCGCTGCCGATTGTTCGATCGCGCGGCGCATCGTTTCGACCGCATAGGGATATTCGGAACGAATGTAGATATAGCCGTGCTGCGCGCCGACCGCGTGCGCGGCTATCGCCATGCCTTCGATCAGGCAATAGGGATCGCCTTCCATCAGCATGCGATCGGCAAAAGTGCCGCTGTCACCTTCGTCGGCGTTGCAGACGATGAATTTGGTTCCGGTGCCGGCCTCCAGCACGGTCTGCCACTTGATCCCGGTCGGGAAGCCCGCGCCGCCCCGTCCGCGCAGCCCCGATGCCTTGACCGCGTCGACCACCGCCTGCGGCGTCGCGGCGCGTGCGGCGTTCAGGCCCTGCCAGCCCTCATGCGCGGCATAGTCGGCCAGGCTGAGCGGATCGATCACGCCGACCCGCGCGAAAGTGAAGCGCTGCTGGCGGGCGAAGAACGGCAATTCGGCAATCGGGCCAAGCCGGTTGGGGTGAGTGCCGTCCAGAACCGCGCCGACATCGCCCGGCGCAACCGGCCCAAAGCCGATACGCCCGCCATCGCCATCGACCTCGACCAGCGGCTCGATCGCGAACAGCCCGTGACTGCCGGTGCGTACCACATCGCAACCAGCCTGGGCAAAGCCAAGCGCAACGGCGTCCGCGCCCAGGGCAACGGCGGCCATGTCACGACTGACATAGACGCGGGTCATGCCGCCACCTCGGCGGCGATACGATCGATCGCCGCGCCGTCGATCCGGGCGACCGGGCGGCCATCGACCAGCGCATTCGGGCCGATGGCGCACAGCCCAAGGCAATAGACGGCAGCGAGCGTAACCTGCCCATCGCGACGCGTTTCGCCCATCGTTACCCCCAGCCGTCGTGCCAGTGCGCCTGCGATCGCCGCGCCGCCGCGTGCCTGGCAGCTCTCGGCCCGGCACAGCTTGATGACATGGCGCCCTGCCGGGCGCCGGCGGAAATCATGGTAGAAGGTGACGACGCCATGCACCTCGGCGCGGCTGATGTTCAATGCAGCGGCGATGATGGGTACGGCGCTATCGTCGATAAAGCCCAGTTCGTCCTGGATCGCGTGCAGCAGCGGCAACAACGCGCCGGGGCGATCGGAAAACTGCCCTGCGAGTTCGGCTACCCGGCCCACCGCATAGGAATCCTCGATCGCCACCGTCATCATATTGTTATGCCCTAAACAAATTACAAACCAAACACTTATCGATCCCGATGGCCTGATCCATGCATATGTGGATGGCGGTCAGTCCGACCGGTTGGGTTGCCGCCTCCCACCGGCGAGGATTCAGGGATAATGGACAGCTGCGGGTTCTTTCGGCAGCGGAATAAAATCATGCTCGGCAGGTACGCGTGGAAAAAGATCGGCACGCCAATCTGCCTTGGCCTGCTCGATGCGATCCTGGCGCGAGGAGACGAAGTTCCATTCGATATAACGCTTTTCGGGGAACGGCTCGCCGCCGACCAGCATCAGCCGCGTCGCGCCCGATCCTTCGACGACGACCTCGGCGCCCGGCTTCAGCACGACCAGTTCGTTCGCGCCGAAACCGCCGGTCTGGCCGACCACGATCAGGGTGCCGCTGACGACATACAACGCTCGCTCGATATGCGCGGTGGCTGGGCGGTAGCGGGCGCCGTCAGCCAGCAGGATGTCGGCATAAACCAGGTCGGAAAAAGTCTTTACCGGCGATTGCAGCCCGTCGGTCGCGCCGGCGATCAGCGTCAACTTCGTGCCGCCAGCTTCCGTCACCGGGATCGCAGCGGCCTGGTAGTGCGCAAAGCCGGGCGCGGTTTCCTCGGCAGCGGCGGGAAGCGCGATCCAGGTCTGGATACCGGACAGCGTGCTGCCGCTCGCGCGCAATTCGGGCGCGGTGCGCTCGGAATGGGTAATACCCGATCCTGCGGTCATCCAGTTGACCTCGCCCGGCCTGATCGCCTGAACCGAGCCGACGCTGTCGCGGTGCATGATCTCGCCGTCGAGCAGGTAAGTCACGGTCGCCAGGCCGATATGGGGATGCGGACGAACGTCCAGCCCCTGACCGCCCCGGAAGGCGACCGGTCCCATCTGGTCGAAGAAGATGAACGGACCGACCATCCGGCGATGTACCGATGGCAACGCGCGGCGGACGGTAAAACCATCGCCCAGATCGCGCAGCGGCGGCAGGATGACGACATCGATACCCTCGGCATCGCTGGTACGGATCGACATGCGCAGGCTCCTCGAACAGGTGGGGGGCCGCCGCCGGTGCGGACGGCGGCCCGTATTAAATCAGGCGGCATCGACCAGGACGATCTCGCTGTCCTCGATCGCAGTCACGCGCACTACCGCCTCGTCCGTGATCGCGATGCCGTCGCGGGCGTTGACCCGCGTGCCGTCGATCTCAATCGCGCCAGTGGCCGGGACCAGATAGCCACGGCGCGTCCTGCCGATCGCATATTCGGTGCTTTGCCCCGCCTTCAGGGTGGCGGCAACGATGCGCGCGTCGGTGCGGATCGGCAAGGCGTCGCCATCATCATCGAAACCACTTGCGACCACGACGAACTGGCCGGACCGCTCGCCCCTGGGAAATGGCCGCGCGCCCCAGCTGGGCTTCTCGCCGGTGCGGGTCGGCTCGATCCAGATCTGGAAGATCTTCGTCGTCTTGTCCTCCCGGTTATACTCCGAGTGCGTAATACCGGTGCCGGCGCTCATCACCTGTACGTCACCAGCTTCGGTGCGGCCATGGTTGCCGAGATTATCCTGATGCGTGATCGCACCTTCGCGGACATAAGTGATGATCTCCATGTCGCGATGGGAGTGCGGCGGAAAGCCTGACTGCGGCGCGATCGTGTCGTCGTTCCAGACGCGCAGATTGCCCCAGTTCGAGCGGGCCGGATCATGATAGCCGGCAAACGAGAAGTGATGTTTGGCATCGAGCCAGCCATGATTGGCGCCGCCGAGGCTGGAAAAAGGGCGAAGTTCAATCATGATGGATCTCCTGGGAAAATGTAATAACCGATCGGCAGGAACGCCATCGCGTCGCTGGCCCCTCCGGATCTTTCTCTCAACGGGAGATAGGCACTCTGGCCATGTCACGAAAGGGCGATAAGCATTCCGCAAATATGGTGGCTACGTCCCCATCGGCAGAATTCCGGAGGCTTGCGCGACTGGCCGGCGATCGGGCAACCTCGTGAACTCAGACCCCCTCCTCCGCTTCACTTGGCGCAGGCGCCGCGACCAGCGGAGCCACCAGCAGCCGTTCGATCTTGCGCCCATCCATTTCCAGCACCTCGAACCGCCAGCCTTGCTCGGCAAACCAGTCCCCGGCGTGCGGCAGGCGCTTCATCACCGACAGCACATAGCCCGCCGCCGTCGCGTAATCGCGGCTCTCGGGCAGGTCGAGCGCGAGGCGCTCGGCCAAGGCGTCGGCAGGCAATGCGCCGGCGATCAGCACGGTGCCATCTTCGCGGTCCACCATCATCGGCTCGTCGCCTTCGTCCTGATGGCTGGCGAAGCCGCCGACGATCGCGGCGAGCAGGTCGGCGGGGGTGACAATGCCTTCAAGGTGGCCGTATTCATCGTGGACCAGAGCCATGGCAACGCCCGATTGCTGCAACATGCGCAGCGAATCGAGGGCGTCGAGCTGGTCCGGGATGATCTCGGCCTTTTTCGTCAGCCGGGCCAGTTGCAACGGGCGCCCGGCAAGCAGCAACGCCTGGATTTCGCGCACCTTGACCACGCCGATGATATTGTCCGGCGCGCCATCGACCACGGGCAGCAGCGAATGCGGGCTTTCCTCGATGCGGGCGCGCACTTCATCTTCGCTGGCGTTGCAGTCGATCGAATCGATTTCGGTGCGCGGCGTCATCAATTCGCGCACCGGGCGATCGGCGAGCCGCATGATCCCGGCCATGATCGCGCGTTCGTCCTCCTCGATAACGCCGGACCGCGTCGCCTCGTGAAAGATCAGGTGCAATTCTTCCTCGGTCACTTCCGGGCCACTGCGCTTGTGCACCCCGATCACCGCCAGCAGCAGGCCGGATGACGTATCGAGCAGCCACACCATCGGTGCGGTGATCCGCGCGAACATCGCCATCGGCCGGGCCGAGGCGATGGCGATGGGTTCGGCGATCCGCAGCGCCACCTGCTTGGGCACCAGTTCGCCGATCACCAGATTGGCATAGGTAGTGCCGATGATGGCGATGGCAAAGCCGGCTTCGGGCGCCCAGCGCAGCGGGAGGCCCAACCATGCCAGCCGTTCGCCGATCGGGTCGCCCAGGCTGACCCCGGAAAAGGCTCCCGCGAGCACGCCGATCAGGGTGATGCCCGACTGCACCGTCGAGAGGAATTTGCCTGGGTCCGACGCCAGCAACAGCGCCGCCTTGGCTCCCTTGTCGCCGCGCTCGGCGGCCAGGCGCAACCGTGCCGGCCGGGACGACACGATCGCCATTTCCGACATGGCAAAAAGGGCGTTGAGCAGGACCAGCCCAACGATCACCAATACATCGATCCAGGGAAAGGGTGCCACCGCCCGACCCTAGAGTTCAAAAGCGCGAACCGCAACGGGCGCCTACCGCCGGGCTGACTTATCGACACTGTTCCCAGGCCAGCAAAATCAATTTATCATAGGTTTTCGTTAGTTACGGAGCAAAAGGTAATGGTCAGAGGCAAAGCCGTTTCATTCCTGGCGACGACGGCGACGGCGGCGGCGGAGACTATGGTCTTTTACCGCGACGTGCTCGGGCTCGACCTGGTTGAGGATTCGATGTTCGCGCTGGTTTTCTCGGACAACGGTCAGATGCTGCGCATCCAGAAAGTGTCGGAGCACATTCCGCCCGATCACACCGTCCATGGGTGGGCGGTGGCCGACATCGGGGCGGAAATCGCGCTACTGGCAACGAGGGGGGTCGAGTTCAGCGTTTATCCGGGGCTGCCCCAATCGGACAACGGTGTATGGACAAGCCCTGATGGCACCAAAGTAGCGTGGTTTCGCGATCCAGTCGGAAATAATCTTTCGTCAACCGAGTTCGTTCCGAACGCGTAACGGCGCCGGATTACCCCGCCAGCCTCCGCGCCCGATCCGCCAACCGCTCTATCGCTGCCGCATGGATCGCAGGTGCGGTCACCAGCACGCCAAAGGCGCGGGGATCGCGCTTGTTGTAGTTGAGCGACTGGCCAAAGGCGTCGGTCACCGTGGCGCCGGCTTCGCGCGCGATGAGCGCGGCGGCGCCGATATCCCATTCCCAGCCCCAGCGCAGGGTGGCGACCAGATCGGCAGCGTCGGCGGCCACCATGGCGATGCGCAGGGCAATGCTGTTCGGCTGGTGGACCAGCACCAAGTCGGCATCTTCAGGACTGGTCATCCGCGCCGGGACGCGGGCCCCCGGTAAAGCAACCCGGCTACTGGCGGCGAGTATTTCACCATTGCACCGACTGCCTTGCCCCGCCTCGGCCTGCCAGAATTCGCCGCGCGCGGGAGCATCGAGATAGCCCAGCAATGGTCGCCCGGCATTGACCAGAGCCACCGAAACCGCCCAGCCGGCGCGGCCCCGAATGTAATCGCGGGTGCCGTCGATGGGGTCGACGAGCCACAACAAGTCACGTTCCAGGCGATGCGGCGCGTCGGCGGTTTCTTCCGACAACCAGCCCGCCGCGGGCAGCAGCTTGCCCAGCTCGATGCGCAGGAAACTATTCACCGCCAGGTCGGCGGCGCTGACCGGATCGCCGGGAGATTTCTCCCACACTTCCAGTGCGTGCCCGGCGGCACTGCCGGTTCCCGGCCAACTGGCCATGGCAATAGAGCCGGCTTCGCGGATGATGGCTTCGAGGCGCGGGCGGTCTATCATTTTCGGCAATCATGCACTATTGCGAACCATTCTTAAGAAGCGTTCATAAATCTGTCTTGCGCTTGCGTCATGGACTATTCAAGCTACCGGCGATGGCTTATGCGGCAGCGCACGATGGCGGCTTAGCAGCAACAACGGGAAACTTCGATGAACATCCATGAATACCAAGGCAAGGAATTGCTCGCGAAATTCGGTGCCGCCATCCCGGCTGGATATGCCGCTCTGAGCGTGGACGAAGCCGTCGCCGGGGCAAAGCTGCTGCCCGGGCCATTGTATGTGGTCAAGGCGCAGATCCATGCCGGTGGGCGCGGCAAGGGCAAGTTCAAGGAACTGGGCGCGGATGCCAAGGGCGGCGTAAGGCTGGCCAAGTCGCTCGAAGAGGTTGCGGCGCATGCCACGGAAATGCTGGGCAATACGCTGGTGACGATCCAGACCGGCGAGCATGGCAAGCAGGTCAACCGGCTCTATGTCACCGACGGCGTCGATATCGCCAAGGAATATTACCTGTCGATGCTGGTCGATCGCAAGAGCGGCCGGATCGCCATCATCGCCTCGACCGAAGGCGGCATCGACATCGAGGACGTCGCGCATTCGACGCCTGAAAAGATCATGACCATCACGATCGACCCGGCGACGGGATTCCAGCCGCATCATGGCCGCGCCGTCGCCTTTGCGCTGAAGCTGAAGGGCGATCTCAACAAGCAGGCCCAGGTATTGACCCGGCAGATCTATGACGCCTTCGTGGCGAAGGATTGCGCCATGCTGGAAATCAATCCGCTGGTGGAATCGAAAGACGGCAAGCTGCTGGTGCTCGACACCAAGATGAGCTTCGATTCGAACGCGCTGTATCGCCACCCCGACGTATTCGCGTTGCGCGACGAGTCCGAGGAAGACCCAGCCGAGATCGAAGCGTCCAAATACGACCTTGCCTATATCAAGCTCGATGGCGACATCGGCTGCATGGTCAACGGCGCCGGGCTGGCGATGGCGACGATGGACATCATCAAGCTGAACGGCATGTTTCCGGCCAATTTCCTGGATGTCGGCGGCGGCGCCAACAAGGAAAAGGTCACTGCGGCATTCAAGATCATCCTGTCCGACCCGGCGGTGAAGGGCATCCTGGTCAACATCTTTGGCGGCATCATGAAGTGCGATATCATCGCCGAAGGCATTGTCGCCGCTGCCAAGGAAGTGAACCTGTCCGTGCCGCTGGTGGTGCGCCTGGAAGGTACCAACGTTGAGCTGGGCAAGCAGATTCTCGAAGGCTCCGGCCTGCCGATCGTCTCCGCCGCCGACCTTGGCGATGCCGCGCGGAAGATTGTCGCCGAGGTCAAGAAGCTCGGCTGAGCGTGGCAGGATCCCAGAGTCCATATCATATCGGCGAATAAAACCAGCCCTGCCACGATCCTGTTGCGGCGGGGCTTGACGCCGGCAGCGCGTCCGGCAATGGCGGCAAACGAGTCGTTTAATCGATCGACTAAATTACTTTCCCGGATGGGATCCGCCTGACCGCAGCCACAAGGACTTTTCCGATGAAGATCATCGTGCCCGTGAAGCGGGTCATCGACTACAACGTCAAGCCACGGGTCAAGTCCGATGGCACCGGCGTCGATCTTGCCAACGTCAAGATGAGCATGAACCCGTTCGACGAAATTGCGGTCGAGGAAGCTATCCGGCTACGCGAAAAAGGCTTTGCCACCGAAGTCATCGCCGTATCGGTCGGTCCGGCCAAGGCGATGGAAACCCTGCGCACGGCGCTGGCGATGGGAGCGGATCGGGCGATCCTGGTGACCACCGATGATGTCGTCGAGCCGCTGGCTGTCGCCAAGATCCTCAAAGCCATCGCCGCCGAGGAAAATCCCGGCCTGATCATCCTGGGCAAACAGGCGATCGATGACGATTGCAACCAGACCGGCCAGATGCTTGCCGCGCTGATGAACCGTCCGCAAGGCACCTTCGCCAGCGCCGTGACCGTCGAAGGCGACAGCATCATCGTCAAGCGCGAAGTCGATGGCGGCCTCGAAACGGTAAAGCTGGCGATGCCCGCGATCATCACCACCGACCTGCGCCTGAACGAGCCGCGTTATGCCTCGCTGCCCAACATCATGAAGGCCAAGAACAAGCCGCTGGCGAACAAGACCCCGGCCGATTACGGTGTCGATACGACGCCGCATCTCAAAACGCTGAACGTGTCCGAGCCGCCGGTCCGCGTTGCCGGTATCAAGGTCGCCGATGTCGATGCACTGGTCGCCAAACTCAAGGAAATGGGAGTTGCCGCATGAGTGTTCTCGTTTATGCCGAGCATGACAACGCCTCGCTGAAGGACGCGACCCTGGCCGTGGTCACGGCTGCCGCCAAGCTGGGCGAAGTGCATGTGCTGATCGCCGGCAGCGCCGCCGCCGCCGCCGCCGCAGAGGCCGCGCAAGTCGCTGGAGTGGCCAAGGTGCTGCTCGCCGACGATCCGGCCTATGCAGCGCAGCTTGCCGAAAACGTCGCGCCGCTGGTGGCGGGGCTGATGGCCGGCTACGACGCCTTCCTCGCGCCCGCAACCGCCCATGGCAAGAACATCACCCCGCGCGTCGCCGCATTGCTCGACGTGATGCAGATCAGCGACATCCTGTCGGTCGAAAGTGCCGACACTTTTACTCGCCCGATCTACGCCGGCAACGCCATCGCCACGGTGCAGTCCACCGACGCCAAGAAAATCATCACGGTACGCGGCACCGCCTTTGCCAAGGCCGAGCCGACCGGCGGCAGTGCCCCGATCGAAAACGTGACCGGGCCCGCGGATGCGGGGATTTCATCTTTTGCCGGTGCCGAGATCGCCAAGCTCGAACGCCCCGAACTGACCAGCGCCAAGGTCATCGTCTCGGGCGGCCGCGCGCTCAAGGATGCCGACTCCTTCAAGTCGTTGATTTTCCCGCTCGCCGACAAGCTGGGCGCCGGCGTCGGTGCCAGCCGTGCCGCCGTCGATGCGGGCTATGTGCCGAACGATTATCAAGTCGGCCAGACCGGCAAGATCGTCGCTCCACAGGTATACATCGCGGTCGGTATTTCCGGCGCGATCCAGCATCTGGCAGGCATGAAGGACTCCAAGACGATCATCGCCATCAACAAGGACGAAGACGCGCCGATTTTTCAGGTGGCGGATATCGGGCTGGTCGGCGACCTGTTCGCGCTGGTGCCGGAGTTGACCGGGAAGCTGTAAGCTAGGCGTGCACAAAGCAGGATAGCTCTGCGCCGGCCCTTGCAGCCTGCCGGGGTCGATGCCAGATTGGGGGTACCCAAATTGGTTTCCAGAATGCCACCCTCGCAGCCTGCTCGTGATCGCAACACCTCCGATAGCCGGATCAAGGCGGTGCTCGGTCCGACCAACACCGGCAAGACTCATCTCGCCATCGAACGGCTTTGCGCGCATTCCAGCGGCGCCATCGGCTTTCCATTGCGCCTGCTGGCGCGCGAGGTTTATGACCGGGTCTGCGCGATCAAGGGTGCCAATCGCGTCGCGCTGATCACCGGCGAAGAACGCATCGAGCCAAGGGATGCACGCTGGCGGCTGTGTACGACCGAAGCGATGCCGGTGTTCAGCGACTTGGCCTTCGTGGCGCTCGACGAGGCGCAACTGAGCGGCGACCGCGAGCGCGGGCACATCTTTACCGACCGGCTGCTGCATCTGCGCGGGCGCGAGGAGACCATGATCCTGGGCGCAGCGACCTTGGCGCCGATGGTGCGCCGGCTGATCCCCGAGGCCGAGATCGTCAGCCGGCCCAGATTTTCCACGCTAAGCCATGTCAGTGCCTGCAAGCTGTCCCGCCTTGCCCCGCGCAGCGTCATCGTCGCCTTTTCCGCCGCGCAGGTCTATGCCGTGGCCGAACTGCTGCGACGGTTTCGCGGCGGCGCAGCGGTGGTCATGGGGGCACTGTCGCCGCAGACGCGCAATGCCCAGGTGGCGCTCTACCAATCGGGCGAGGTCGATTACCTGGTAGCGACCGACGCCATCGGCATGGGGCTGAACCTGGATATCGATCACGTCGCCTTTGCCGGGCTGAGCAAGTTCGACGGGCAGCGCCAACGCCGCCTGACCACCGCCGAAATGGCGCAGATTGCCGGGCGCGCCGGGCGGCACCAGCGTGACGGCACGTTTGGCACCTTGTCGGGGAGCGGCGGCCACGATGCCGAATTCACCGAGCAGGAAATCTACGCGATCGAGGAAAATCGCTTCCCGCCGCTGGCCTCGCTGTATTGGCGCAACGCCGAGCCACGTTTCGACAGTCTGGACACGCTGATCGGCGATCTGGAACTGCTGCCAGACGAGCCGGGGCTGGTGCCCGCGCCTGAAGCGATCGACCTGGCGGTGCTGAAGCGGCTGGCGGACGATCCGGAGATTTCCGCCGGCCTGACGTCGCCTGCGCAACTGCACCGCTTTTGGCAGGTCTGCTCGCTGCCCGACTTTCGCCAGCAGGGGGCCGAGACGCATGCGCGCTTTGCGGCCCGGCTGTGGCAGGAACTGCGCCACGGCCCGCTGGCATCCGATCACGCCCCGCGCGCCATCGCGCAACTGGACACCGTAACCGGCGATATCGACACGCTGCAGGGGCGGATCGCCGCAATCCGCAGCTGGTCCTACATAACCCAGCGTTCCGACTGGGTGCTGGCCCAGGACGAGATGGCGGCGCGCGCCCGCGCGGTCGAATCGCGGCTGTCGGATGCCTTGCACGCACGACTGACCGAGCGGTTCATCAATCGCCGCACGACCGTGCTGATGCGCAAACTGGGTGCCGATGCCAAATTGCTGCCCGTTCGGCTGGAAGGCGATACGGTATTGGTCGATGGCGAATCGATCGGCGAACTGGCGGGATTTCGCTTCATCGTCGATGCTCGGGCGCGGCACACCGATCGCAAGTTGCTGCTGGCCGCCGCCGATCGCCATTTGCCGGCGCTGCTGTTGGCGCGCGCGCGCGAGGTGATTGCCGGGGTGACGGCCGCGCCCGGAGCGGCTGGCGAGCCTGTGCTGAGCGATGGTTCGATCCGCTGGCATGGTGAGGAAATGGCCCGGCTGACGCGTGGCCGTGCCCTGACCGCGCCGCAGATCATCCCGGCGTCGGCGCTGGGTCCGCTGGCGGCAGAAACCCGCAGCGAATTGCTGAGCGCGCTGACGAACTGGCTGGAACGCACGCTGCGTCCACTGGCGCCGCTGCTACGGATCGCCGCCGCCAGCACCGCGCCGGAGGCCGGACCGGAACTGCGCGCGCTGCTGATCTGCCTGATCGAGGGCGGCGGCATGGTGTCGCGCGCCAGTTCAGGTCTGGACCGTCTCGATCCCCGCCAGCGTGATGGCCTGCGCCGGCTAGGCCTGCGCATCGGCACGCTCGATCTGTTTCACCCGGCGCTCGTCAAGGCCGGCCCACTGCGCCTGTGGCGGCAATTGGCGCTGGTGAACGGCCAGTCCGCGCCACCCGCGATCGCCGTGACGATGGCCCCGGTCCTGCCGCGTGACACCAACCCGGTACCTACCGGCTACCGCCTGCTTGGCGAGCAAGTGTTGCGGATCGACCGGGCCGATACCTTGCTGCGCGAGGCGCACGCTTGTCGGGTCCCGGCGGGGCGCAGACCATTCGTGCTTGATCCCGCGCCGGCGCTGAAAATCGGCTTGACTACGGCCAGCTATGCCAAGCTGCTGCGCCTCGCCGGGTTTCGCCCGATCATGCCGCGCTCGCTGGCCCAAAATGCATTCGGGCCGCCAGGGCCGCTGCTGTGGCGCTGGCAACCGGCGCGCGTTGATAACGTAAAGATCCCGCCGCTGCCCGAAGGCGCATTTGCGGCGCTGGCCCGGCTGGTTGCCTGAAACGGGCGGTATCGGATGAACGAACTGCGCATTGATAAACTGCTCTGGTTCCTGCGCTTTGTCAAAAGCCGCAGTCTTGCCCAAGCGGTGATCGACCAGGGCCATGTCCGCCTGAATGGGAATCGCGTGATCCGTTGTGCCCAGGGCGTCATGGCCGGTGACCGACTGGTCATGCCGCTTGGCCAGAATGTGCGCATAATAGAGATTATTGCCCTGCCAAGCCGGCGCGGGCCCGCGATCGAAGCTGCGGCTTGCTATCGCGTGCTTGACGAGACGCACGCTTATCCCATAGCAGCACGCCAGCCCGAAGCTGCCACTAAAGAGGATTTGCAGCCATGACCTATGTCGTCACCGACGCTTGTATTCGCTGCAAATATATGGACTGCGTGGAAGTATGCCCGGTGGACTGCTTCTATGAAGGCGACAATATGCTCGTCATCAACCCCAGCGAATGCATCGATTGCGGAGTATGCGAACCCGAATGTCCGGCAGAAGCGATCCTGCCCGATACGGAAGGCGGGCTTGAGCAGTGGCTGGAGCTGAACACCAAGTTTTCTGCGGAATGGCCCAATATTACCGCCAAGCGCGAATCCCCTGCCGACGCCGACGATTTCAAGGGCGTCGACGACAAGTTCGAGAAGTACTTTTCGGACAAGCCGGGCGAGGGCGACTGATTTCCGTTTGAGGCGGGGGCGGATAGCCCTGGCGGTAGCCACCAATTTGCCTGTGAAATTTTGGCATGGTGCCTGACAAGGCTAACGCGCGCGCTCAGCGAATCTCGCCGCTGGCATTTTTATTACAGCCGTGTTATGGCAGCTTCCAGCCATTGAGAAGCGGTTGCTGGTGGATAACTGCCGAGAGCTAACTATTTTTCTGCGCATGGAAGGCGAGATCACGACGCATGGCGAAGAGCAATTTTGCCATAGTCGCCAGAATCGTGATTTATCAGCCATCATGCAGCCGGCTGGGTCGCGCCCGTTGGGCCAATTGAAAGGACGATTAATGACCGTAAAGGCTCATGCCTTCGACGTTGGAGATTATGTCGTTTACCCCAAGCATGGGGTTGGCCGGGTGATCGAACTGCAAGAGCAGGAAATCGCCGGAATGCAGCTGGAACTCTATGTGTTGCGCTTCGAAAAGGAACGGATGACGCTGCGAGTTCCGGTCAACAAGGTCGAGGCGATCGGCATGCGCAAGTTGTCATCCGACAAGACCCTGCGTGAGGCGCTCGATACGCTGAAAGGCAAACCCAAGGTCAAGCGCACGATGTGGTCGCGCCGCGCCCAGGAATATGAGGCGAAGATCAATTCGGGTGATCTCGTCTCGATCGCCGAAGTGACTCGCGACCTGTTTCGCGCTGACGACCAGCCAGAACAAAGCTATTCGGAACGGCAGATTTTCGAAGCGGCTTCCTCGCGGTTGGCGCGCGAACTGGCGGCGATGGAAAAGACCGACGAGCCCGCCGCGTTGCGCAAGATTCTCGATATACTGAACGAGCACGCGCCTAAATATTACGAGGCGGCGGCACCGGCCTGACCGCTGTCCGATCGCACATTGTTCCGACCAGTAAACGAAAGGGCCGTTCCGCAAGGGACGGCTTTTTCGCGCCCATCAGGCTGCTGCGCGCGATAACCGGTCGTTGATCGCGCTACCGATGCCGCTATCCGGTACCGGTGCCACGGCGATCCGTGCCTGCCATGCCACCGCACCGGCATGCAGGCACGCGTACAGCCGGGCGGCAGCCTCCGCGATGTCCCCCGTTGCCGACAGGCTGACATTGCCGGCCACCGCGCCGAAGCCGATATGGAATTCATCGGATGCAGCGGTAATCGCGTTGAGTCTCAGGGGCTTGCCGGGGGCATAGTGGCTGGCCAACTGGCCCGGTGCCTCGATCGGCGCCGCGCCGCCGTCGCTCCCTGCCGGGTGAGTTCCCAGTACCGTCGCAATATCGGCAGCGCTGATCGGGCCGGGCCGCAGCAATTGCCAGTTGCCATCAGCCCGCAGCGCGATGATGGTCGACTCGATGCCTTGCGCGCATGCGCCGCCGTCGAGGATCAGATCGACGTTGCCGCCCAGCGATCCGGCAACATGAGCAGCGGTGGTTGGACTGACCGCGCCGCTGCGATTGGCGGATGGTGCGGCCAGCGAGAGCCCGGTTTCGGCAAGCAGTTCCCGCATAACCGGGTGGGCAGGACAGCGCAGTGCCACCGTCGGCAATCCGGCGGTGACTGCAATCGCCAGCAGGGCATCTTTTCGAAACGGCAGGACCAAGGTCAGCGGACCCGGCCAGAAACGCGCCGCCAGCGCATTTGCCCGGTCATCGAAATACGCGAGCCGCCGCGCTGCGACGACATCGGCCACGTGCACGATCAGCGGATTGAAATCGGGGCGACCTTTCGCACGATAGATTGCCGCCACCGCCGCGTCGCTGTCTGCCCGCGCCGCAAGACCGTATACGGTTTCCGTAGGAACCGCGACGAGGCCGCCGTCCTGCAATATCCCGGCAGCCTCGCGCACCGACGATGAATCGGCAAGCAGAATGCGGGGCGACTTGTTGCGGGACATGCGCAGCCGCTATAGGCCGCCCTGTCGCTTGCCAAGAGAAAGCAGTTACCGTGATCGCACAAATCGACCTGCTGACCCGCATCGCCGAGGCGCTGGAACGCATCGCGCCACAACCAATCTCGACAATCAATTGGCTATCTGCCCCGGCCTATGTCTGGGATCGCGCGGGAGCCCGAGCGGTGAATCAACTGCAAGCACCGGCGTTGGCTTTGCTGCGCGGGATCGATGGGCAAAAAACCATGGTCACCGGCAATGTCGCCCGCCTGGCCGCCGGCCATGCTGCGCACGACATGCTGCTATGGGGATCGCGCGGCATGGGTAAATCCGCGCTGCTGCGTGCAAGCGTGGTGGCCGAGCAGGCGATCGCGCCCGGTACGCTGGCGCTGGTGCAGGTGGCGCCCGACGCGCTGGGCGAGCTGGCGTTGCTGTTTGCCCAACTGCACATGATCGATCGCCGGTTCTTGGTGTTCATCGACGATCTTGGTTTCGAGGACAGCGACGGGTCGGGTCCGCGCGCCCTGCGCTCCTGGCTGGAGGGCGGGGTGGAAGCACGCCCCGCCAATGTCCGGCTGGCGGTCACCGCAAACCGCCGGGCCATCGTTGCGCGCTACGCCAGCGAGCAGGACGACCCGATCAATCCGCGCGACGCTATGGACGATAAGCTCGCATTGGCCGACCGCTTCGGTCTTTCAATCGGCTTTCATAATTGCAGTCAGGATGAATATCTGGATATTATAGCCGGTTATGCCGAAAACCTTGGCCTGGCGTGGCGAGCAGCAGACGCCTTGCAATGGTCACAGCGACGTGGCGCCCGTTCCGGGCGGGTGGCTTGGCAATATGTGACCGAATTGGCCGGGAGAGCCGGCATAGGCCTGTAAACAGACTTACTGCCGTACCTTCTCGGTTTTGCCGAACTTTCCTTCGAACTGCTGCTGATCCGGCGGTACCAGATTTTTCGGCGCCGGCAGGTGATCGGTTACGACCCCCTTGATCGGCGGGGCCGGGGCGGCGCCAGGGGCAATGACGCGCCAGATGATCCCGCTGGTATCGTCGCTGACCAGCAGCGAGCCGTCGCTGGCCCAGGTTACCCAGGTCGGCCGACCGTGTGTATTGCCATCCGCGGTGAGGAACCCGCTTAGCACCGGCACCGGCAGGCCATGCGGGTTGCCATGGTCATCGAACTTCACGAACACGACGTCGTACCCCGCTGCCGGCTTGCGATTCCATGACCCATGCCGGGCGACGAACGCACCATCGGCAAAAGCCGGTCCCAGCCGTTCCCCGCCACGCGTAAAAACCAGTCCCAACGCGGCCACGTGCGGACCTAGCGCGTATTCGGGCTTGCGCGTGTAGTCGGTCAAAAATTCGGGCATCGGCGCCTCTACCCGCTGGTCTATGATGTCTTTCCAATAGACCCACGGCCAGCCGTAATGTGCGCCGATCGGAACGTTGGTGAGATAATCGGGAACCAGATCGGGACCAAGCTGATCGCGCTCGTTGACAGTGGTCCATAGCTCACCGCTGGCCGGGTTCCACGCCAGCCCGTTAGGGTTGCGCAAGCCGGCGGCATATTGCCGGGCATGGCCGCTGGCCACGTCGATTTCATAGATCGCCGCGCGACCCGCTTCTGCTGCCAGCCCGTGTTCAGCGATGTTGGACGAAGAGCCGATCGCTACGAACAGCGCCTTGCCATCGGCGCTGAGCAGCAGGTTGCGCATCCAGTGGTTGCCGCCCCCCGGCAAAGCCATGACCTGGCGCGGCGCACCGACCAGCGACGTGGCTCCCGGCTGATAAGGGAAAGCCAGCACCGCATTGTCATTGGCCACGTACAGCGTGCCATTGCCCCAGGCCATGCCCGACGGTGATTTGAGCCCGTCCCCATGCCGCAGAACGAAGCGCTGGGTAGCCCTGCCTGCTCCGACACTGTCGCGCAACAGCACGATGCTATCGGGCGAAGGGGTATTCGCGCCCACGAACCTCATCGCCAGCCGTTGGAAAAAGCCGATAACGCCGCCGGAATCGCCACCCGGCGGGCCGCTGGTCTCGGCCACCAGCACATCACCGTTCGGCAAGGTCAGCATCGTGCGCGGATGATCCAGCCCCTGTGCCCAGCGACCGACAGTCAGTCCGGGCGCGGGCACCGGCGCCTGACCGGCAGCCCAGCCGATGGTCTTGGCCAGCGCGATCGTCGGGATCGTTTCAGGCTGTGGATCGACAATTCGCGGAGTCGTCCCTTCGAACAGCGTAATTGGCTGATCGGAGCGATTGCCGTGAAAGAGCCACGCGCCGATCCCGCCGATCAGAACAAGGATACCCAGAGCGACGAGCGCGTTTCGTAGCAAATTTGACATCGGTCGGAGATAGTCAAGCCCAGCCCGCACGGCAAGCGGGCATGGCCGATCAGATGCCCTCGCCGGTCAGCCGCTGGCAAATCAGGTCGAGTTGATCCAGCGTACGATAGCGGATCGTAACCGAGCCGGAGCGCGGGTCCGGATCGACCTGGATTTTGACCGGCAGGCCCAGGAATTCCTCAAGGTGGCTTTGCACGGCCGTAATGTCGGCAGAGTTGCCGGACTGCCGCTCCCCGCGCGCGCGACGCGGCGGTGCAGTTTCGCGCGAGCGTCGCCGGACCAGTTGTTCGACCTCCCGCACCGACATCTGCCGCGTGACCGCGGCATCGGCCAGCGCTGCGGCATCATCGGCACCGATCAGGGCACGGGCATGCCCCATCGACAGCCGGCCGGTTTCGACCAGTGCGATCACCGGCTCCGGCAGGCTCAGCAGGCGCTGGTGATTGGCGATATGACTCCGCGATTTATCGACCATGCGGGCAATTTCAGCCTGGGACATGCCCTCACCCTCGGCGAGCCGGTGATAGGCGCGAGCTTCCTCGATCGCGTTGAGATCTTCGCGTTGCAGGTTTTCGATCAAGGCCAGCGCCATCACCTCACGGTCGCTGAGCATTCGCACGATCGCCGGAATTTCATGGATCTGCGCGCGCTGCGCAGCGCGCCAGCGGCGTTCGCCCGCGACCAGTTGATAGCGCCCCGCCGTGCCCGGCAGCGGCCGCACGATCACCGGCTGGATCAGGCCACGCGCAGCGATCGAAGCCGCGAGCTCGGCCAGCGCATTCTCGTCGAAATGACGACGGGGCTGCTCCGGATGCGGCTCGATATCGGAGATCGCCAGCAATGCCAGGCCGCCGGTACCGGTCGGAGAGGAAGCTTCGGTCGCGGCGGATTTGATCAGCGATTCCTCACGTCGGCTTTCCCCCAGCAACGCTTCCAACCCCCGGCCAAGTCCCTGGACCTTGCGCCGTGACCGCACGCCAGGTGAATCGTTAGCGGCTACGCGCGCCAGCCGGACCACCGGATCGTCACTCATGCGGCTTTCCTTTTCTGTGGCAAGCGACCGATCAGTTCGCGAGCAAGCGCGATATACGCGCGGCTGCCCGAACAATTATGGTCATAAATCAGCGCCGGCAAGCCATGGCTGGGCGCTTCGGACAGGCGCACGTTACGCGGGATTTCGGTCGAGAATACCAGCTCGCCGAGACAGGAACGAACATCCCGAGACACCTGGTCCGTGAGGCGATTGCGCCGATCATACATAGTCAAGGCGATGCCGACGATGCCAAGCTCGGGATTAAGCCGTTCCTGGACCCGTTCGACGGTCTTGAGTAACTGGCTGAGTCCTTCCAGCGCAAAAAACTCGCATTGCAGCGGTACCAGCAGCGTGTCAGCGGCGCTCAATGCATTGAGCGTCAACAAACCGAGTGACGGCGGGCAGTCGATGATACAGATATCGTATTGCGACCCGGTCGGCTGCGGTTTGCCAAGAGCCTGCCGGAGCCTGTCGGTGCGCTGGTCCATCGCGACGAGTTCCACTTCCGCTCCCGACAGGTCGACAGTGGCTGGGACGATATCGAGATTTTTGATTCGGGTGGGCTGGGTACATTCGGCCAGCGGCAATTGATCGATAAGCAGGTCATAAGCCGACCGGTGCCGATCCGCCGCGGCAACACCGATGCCGGTGGAGGCGTTTCCCTGCGGATCGAGGTCGATCAGCAGCGTTCGCCAGTCGGTCGCGGCCAGCGCAGTGGCAAGGTTGATCGCGGTAGTGGTCTTTCCCACTCCGCCCTTCTGGTTGGCAATCGCTACGCGGATCATGTTCTGTCCTTCGCTTTACCGTTGAGTTGTCCGATGATGATTCCGGCCCCTGGACTGGTCAACGATTGTTCCACGTGGAACATATGCCGCCAACCCGTCAACTCCTGCAGTTCATGCGCCGCCGACCGCCCCTTCGGCAACAGCCATAGCGTCTCATTGGACGAAAAACGTGCGGATAGCTCGAGCAGGCGATCAAGCGGAGCAAACGCGCGTGCTGAAATGATCGACATCGGGCGAGTTTCGATCAATTCCAGGCGAGCGGAAATCACATGGGCCTGTGCCAGACCCAGCACGGATTTCGCGCGCTCGAGCCATCCGGATCTTTTAGGCCGCGATTCGACCATGAGCATTTCGATATCCGGTCGCAAGATAGCGATAACCATTCCCGGAAATCCCGCACCGGTTCCAATATCAAGCCAGGTAAGTTCTGTTCCACGTGGAACATGGACTAGCAGTTGAGCGCTATCGACAATATGACGGTGCCAGACGTGTGCCAAACTCGCTGTCGCAACCAGGTTTTGGGAAATATTCTCCTGAACCAACATCTCTGCCAATAGGGTCAATCGTGTTTTGGCCGCAGAATCATACTCGGGTAGCGTTTCAAGCCAGGCCTGTGCCGACTGCTCGTTGTCAATCACGCTGCCAGACGCCGGGCATGGACAAGCAATGCCGCCATTGCCGCAGGTGTGATGCCGGGTACCCGCCCCGCCGCCGCCAGTGTTTCCGGGCAAGCCCGCGACAGGCGTTCGACCATTTCTCGGGATAATCCGGGGATCGCGGCAAATGCAAAGCCATCGCCCAGCCGCATTCCTTCGCTCGCCCGCAAGTCGCGCAACTCGTTCTCCTGCCGCGTGAGATAGGGCGCATAGGCAGCGTCTTCGGACACTTCCTCAGCCAAATCGCCATCCATTACTGGGCTGGTTAACCATGGACTTAAATTACCTAGGTCCACTCCCCCAAAGCGCAGCCAGTCGCGCAACGCCATCCGCCCAGCGTCCAACTTGACCGGCAATTGTGCAGCCGCCAATTCGGCCGCGCTGACCTGGCGATCAAGCTCGCTTTCCAATTCGGCCTTGGCCTGCGTTCGCCGCTCGAACCACTGCCGCCGATCCGGACCGACACAACCCGCCGCAACTGCCAGGGGAGTGAGCCGCGTCGTAGCGTTGTTCGATCGCAGCCGCAGGCGATATTCCGCTCGCGCGGTCAGCATGCGATACGGCTCGGTCACCCCCTGCAGCGTCAGATCGTCGATCATCACCGCCATATACGAATTAGCTCGATCCAGCGGCGCCGGTTCGACAGCCAAAGCGGTAGCGGCGGCATGCATACCCGCGATCAAGCCTTGCGCCGCCGCCTCTTCGTATCCGGTCGTCCCGTTGATCTGGCCGGCACAATACAGTCCGGGAATTGCCCGCAGTTCCAGGGTGGAGCGTAATGCACGCGGATCAAGATGATCGTATTCCACCGCGTATCCGGGCACGATGATTTCAACCTGTTGCAGCCCAACCATGGTTCGCAACATTGCCAGCTGAACATCGGCGGGAAGGCTGGTGCTGACGCCATTGGGATAGATGGCATGCGTGTCGAGGCCTTCCGGCTCCAGAAAAACCTGGTGGCCATCGCGGTCGGCAAAGCGGTGGATCTTATCTTCGATCGACGGGCAATATCGCGGACCCTGACCGCCAATCGCGCCACTGAACAATGGCGAGCGATGGAGGTTTGCCCGAATAACATCATGGCTGCGTAGATTGCTCCGGGTCACCGCACAAAACAGTTGCGGATTTACCCGATTGTCGTTCATCGCCGCCATGCACCACGATGCTTCATCGCTCGGTTGTTCGACGAGGCAAGACCAGTCGATGCTGCGGCCGTCGAGCCGTGGCGGCGTGCCGGTTTTCAGCCGTGCCATCGGCAGCGCAGCTTCGCGCAACTGCGCCGCCAACCGATGAGCAGCCGCTTCCCCGATACGGCCACCGACCATGCGCTCCTCGCCGCGAAACAAGGTACCGCCAAGAAATGTGCCGGTGCAGAGCACGACCGCGCCGGCTACTATTACGGTGCCATCACCAAGTCGCACGCCGTTGGCGCGGCCGCCGCTTAATTCCAGGCTGGCCACTTCGCCCGTAACCAATGTCAAATTGCCCTGCTGTCCGAGCAGACGCTGCACCGCCGCCTTGAACAGCTTGCGGTCGGCCTGGACCCGCGGACCTTGCACGGCGCTGCCCTTCGAGCGATTGAGCATGCGGTAATGGATCGCCGCAGCGTCGGCGGCTTTAGCGATGATGCCGTCGAAAGCATCGACTTCGCGCACCAGATGGCCCTTGCCCAATCCGCCGATAGCGGGATTACAGCTCATCGCGCCCAGCGTCGCGAGGTCGAATGTGACTAGCGCAACCGATGCCCCCATCCGCGCCGCAACCGCTGCCGCCTCCACGCCGGCATGGCCGCCGCCGATAATGATGATGTCGAATTGCCGCATGCCAGACGATTAGCTTAGCGAATGGACCGCGTCAAAGGCGCTTCAGATCTTTGCCCATCCACCCGGCTGTTCCACGTGGAACATCACTTGCCGATGCAAAACCGCTCGAACAGCGTATCGAGCATATCTTCGGTCGTGGTGAGCCCGAGAAGCATGTCGAATGACAATCGCGCCTGTCGCAGCTCTTCCGCCGCGAGTAAGGGATCACTGCGAAATTCAGCCTGCACGAGCGCATCTCTCGCCCGAGCCAGCAAACCATGCTGTCTGCTACTAAGCGCCGCAACCCCGGCCTTCGGCAAGGCCGCCCGCGCCGTCGCCATGAGATCATCGCGCAAATCCGCCATTCCCGCTCCGCTGACTACCGACAGCCGGTGCCGGGGATGCCGCTTACGTGGATAGTCGGTGCGATCCGACTGGGGATCGATCTCCCAGCTACCCTCGGGACCATCGCCCTCCGGACCCAGCCACAGCACCAGGTCCGCCGAAGAAACCGCGGTACGTGCTCGCGCCATGCCAATCGCCTCGATCGCATCGCCCGCATCATCACGTAACCCTGCGGTGTCGGCAAAGACGAACGGAATGCCAGCCAGGGCCACCGGTCGGGTCAGGATATCGCGCGTCGTACCCGCTATCGCCGCAGTGATAGCTGCCTCGTCCTCGACCAGTGCGTTGAACAGCGTGCTCTTGCCAGCGTTAGGTGGCCCGGCGATCACGACGCGATAGCCATCACGCAAGATCTCCGCTCGCGGACGATCGAGCCATTCGGTCAACTCGGACATGAGCTGACTGATCTGTTCCACAAATCCGGCCGTTGGAACCGCAACGTCGTCTTCGTCCGAAAAATCGAGAACCGCCTCGATCTGCGCCGAAGCGCTCAGCAAACGCAGCCGCCAGCCATGTACCGTTTCGGAAAAACCACCACCTGCCATTGCCATCGCCGCGCAGCGTTGCAACTCGGTTTCCGCTGTCAGGAGATCGGCCAGCCCCTCGGCCTCGGCCAGATCAATTCGACCACTGGCAAATGCGCGGCGCGTAAACTCCCCTGCCCCAGCCGCGCGCAACCCCGGCATTTCGCTCAGCGCCGCCAGCACTGCCGCCACCACTGCCCGTCCGCCATGGCAATGGAGTTCCGTGACATCCTCGCCCGTCACCGTGCCCGGCCCCGGCAACCACAGCACCATGGCCTGGTCAAGCACATCGCCCGCAGGTTCGCGCAGTTTGGCTAGCACCGCCCGACGGGGCTCGGGTAACCCGCCCGTCAGCCGCTGCAGCACCAAGCCCGCCGAGGACCCGCTGACCCGGATAACCGCGATCGCGGCCGGCGGAAATCCACTCGATACTGCAAAGATCGTGTCACTCATGCAGGTGCGGCTCGACGACAAACAAGCAGCATCCGCTGCTACTTCTTTTTACCAAATCCGGCACCGCTCTCCATGAACTGCTGGAACAGCTTCATCCCCATCTGGCCCATCGGCGCCAACTGCTTGGCATATTCCTGCATCTGCTCGATTCCGCCCGCGCCCTGCATCGCCTTGGTCAGGCCTTCGATATAAGCGGCATTGGCCTGTTCCACATCCGGCAACCCGAGAAACCGTCGCGCTTCTTCAGGGGTACACTCAATTTCGAAATGAACTTTCATATCGACGGCTCCTTATGCACCCATCAAGCTGACACAGAGACTTGGCAAAGTCCATCAAGCGGGCATATCAGACAAAAGTCTGATTCGATGCAGAAATTACCAGGAGAGTCGCCCATGGCCACCAATACCCAAATTCCTACTCTCGATCATACTGACGCCATTCCCGCCTATGTCGTTCAGCCGGCCGGACCAGCGAAAGGCGCGATCATCGTCATTCAGGAAATCTTCGGCATAAACCCCGGCATCGTCCAAAAGGTGAAGGATTGGGCGGCGCTCGGCTATCTCTCCGTAGCACCCGACGTATTCTGGCGCCAGCAACCCGGCGCCGAATTGGACCCCGATGTCCCGGGAGAATCCCAGCAGGGCATTGCCCTCATGATGAAACACGACTTTTTCCAGGGTATCCAGGATATCGAAGCCGTGATCCACTGGATACGCCGCGAACAACATGTCGCCAAGGTCGGTCTGGTCGGCTTCTGCATGGGCGGAAAGATCGCCTACATGACCGCCGCCAGAACCGATATCGACGCTGCCGTTGGCTATTACGGCGTCGGGATCGACCAGATGCTCAACGAAGCCAACGCCATCGCCAGGCCGTTGCTGTTGCACGTACCAACCGCCGACGGCTTCGTTCCCCCTGCTTCGCAAGTTGCAATGCACGAACGGCTCGACGGCAATCCTCACGTAACCCTGTACGACTATGAGGGACTGGATCATGGCTTCGCCGATACGTTCGGGGCGCGACGCAATAAAGCAGGTGCGGAGTTGGCCGATAAACGGACCAAAGAGTTTTTTGAAGCTAGTTTAAGATAAAGGAACGAGAGCCATTGCCCTCGCGCTCCCGTTTATTTGTCGTATATTATTGCTATATCTTAGATTGCCGCGAAGCGGCTATAACAGCCTACGGCGCAGTAGGACCAGTATAACTGGGACTACATGCCAAAATGAATGAGGTCTGGGGCCGCTGGCCCCAGGTTCTCCTTCTACTGATTCATAGTCGCAAAGAAATCCTCATTCGACTTGGAATCTTTCATCTTGTCGAGTAGGAATTCCATCGCATCGATGGTCCCCATCTGCATGAGAATCCGGCGCAGCACCCACATTTTCGACAACTGATCCTTTGGCACCAGCAGTTCTTCTTTCCGTGTGCCGGATTTGCCCACATCTAGCGCCGGGAAGATGCGCTTGTCGGAGACCTTGCGGTCGAGGATGATTTCCGAGTTGCCGGTGCCTTTGAATTCCTCGAAGATCACCTCGTCCATGCGGCTGCCGGTATCGATCAGGGCAGTGGCGATGATCGAGAGCGAACCGCCTTCCTCGATATTGCGTGCCGCACCGAAAAAGCGCTTCGGGCGTTGCAGTGCGTTGGCATCGACGCCGCCGGTCAGGACCTTGCCCGAACTGGGAACGACAGTGTTGTAGGCCCGGCCCAGGCGAGTGATAGAATCGAGCAGGATGACCACATCGCGCTTGTGTTCGACCAGGCGCTTGGCCTTTTCGATTACCATTTCGGCAACCTGGACGTGACGCTGGGCTGGCTCGTCGAAGGTCGACGAGATCACTTCGCCCTTCACCGAGCGCTGCATGTCGGTCACTTCCTCGGGCCGTTCATCGACCAGCAGCACGATCAGGAAAACCTCGGGATGATTGTCGGTGATCGCCTTGGCGATATTCTGCAGCAACACGGTCTTGCCGGTACGCGGCGGTGCCACGATCAACGCGCGCTGGCCCTTGCCCTGCGGACTGATCAGATCGATCACCCGCGCCGACTTGTCCTTGACCGTGGGATCGAGCGAATCCAGCCGCAGCCGCTCATCGGGATATAGCGGGGTCAGATTGTCGAAATTCACGCGATGACGGACGGCTTCCGGGTCGTCGAAGTTCACGCTGATCAGCTTGGTAATGGCAAAATACCGCTCGCCATCCTTGGGCGCACGGACATGACCCTCAACCGTATCACCCGTCCGCAGACCCCACTTGCGGACCTGGTTCGGCGATACGTAAATATCGTCCGGGCCCGCCAGATAATTCGCCTCGGGACTGCGCAGGAATCCGAAACCATCGGTCAGCACTTCGATCGTGCCGATGCCCAGGATATCTTCGCCATCCTCCGCCGTCTCCTTGAGGATGGCGAACATCAGATCCTGCCGGCGCATGGTGGACGCACTCTCCACGCCCAGTTCCTCAGCCATCCCGACCAATTCGGCCGAGGTCGTTTTTTTCAGATCTTTTAAATGCATGTCGATAATTCCGGATAGTTTCTGTCGTAGCTGGGCGGTCTATGGGCTTGGAGAAAGCAGACCTGGCTGGGGTTTGACCACGCAGCCGATGCCGAATTGACGCGCGTATTAGGCTGATTGAAGGGGTTCGTCAATTGGCGGAGATCTAAGGTATTCAGACTCGCATAGACCTGGGGCCAGAGGCCCCTAACCCCGTTTATTTGGGCGTCCCGCTCCAATTCGGCAGTTCCGCTATTTCCTCTGCGCCGCAGGCTTATAGCCGCTTTGCGGCAAGAAAAAATCAGGCAGGGGCAAGCCAAACCGGATGCCGGGGAGCGCGAGGGGATTACCCCTCGCACCTTCGCTTGCAGCTCAAAACGGCTTAACCACCACCAGCACCACGATCACCGCAGCCGCCACGCCCGGCACCTCGTTCAGCAAGCGCAATTTTTTCCCCGTCAAGCGCCGTTCACCACGAGACAAGCCCGCAGCATAGCGCGCCAACCAGAGTTGGTAGAACGTCAGCCCCAGCACCACCGCCAGTTTGAGATGGAACCACGGCTGGGTAAAGGCGCCGATGGTGATGGCCAGCGCCAGACCAAATATCCAGACCAGCACCAGCGCCGGCCACAGGATGATTTTGAGCAACTTGCGCTCACGATCGATCCAGAGAGCGTTTTCCGGAGAGTTTGGCGCGGTTTCCTGATGGTAGACGAAATAGCGGGGAAGCATGAACAGCCCGGCCATCCAGAATATCACGAAAATGACATGGCCGGCTTTCAGCCATAAATAGGTCATCGAGAATACCCACAACATACCATACTGCTAACTTAATTCCGCCAGTCGCGCACTATGCCCAGTAATTGCTCGACATGCGCGACCGGGGTGAACTGGCCGATGCCGTGGCCGAGATTGAAGATATGTGGCCGGTCGGCAAAGGCTTCAAGGATGGCTATCGTCTGGCGCTCGAGTTCGGCGCCGCCTGCCAGCAACAGCAGCGGGTCGAGATTGCCTTGCACAGGCAGGTCGGCGGGTAGCGCCGCTGCCGCCCACAGCGGATCGACGGTTTCGTCCAGCGCAATGACATCGACGCCGGTTTCGCGGACATAGGCCGGCAGTTTCTCGCCGGCGCCCTTGGGGAAGCCGATCACCGGCACGTCGGGAAACCGGGCTTTCAATGCGGTGACGATGGCGGCGTTTGGCGCAATCACCCAGCGCTCGAATTCCGTTGGCGCCAGGGTTCCGGCCCAGCTGTCGAACAATTGTACCGCTTCGGCGCCGGCTGAAATCTGGCCGGCGAGATAGTCCACGGTCAGTTCGACGATAGCGTCGATGATCGCCTGAAACGCTGCTCGGTCGCGATAGGCCATCGCGCGGGCTTCGTGCTGGTCACGGCTGCCTTCGCCGGCAACCATGTAGGTGGCAACAGTCCAGGGACTCCCGGCAAAGCCCAGCAGGGTCCGCTGGGGATCGAGTCGGGCCCTTACCCTGCTCACGGTAGCGTAGATCGGGGCAAGCCGCCCAGGCGCGGCGTGCAGGCTGCTTAACGCGGCATCTATCAGCCGGGGTGACAGTTGCGGACCTTCGCCGGCAAGGAATTGGAGGTCCTGCCCCATGGCGTAAGGCAGGATCAATATATCGGAAAACAGGATGGCGCCGTCGAAACCAAACCGCCGGATCGGCTGCAGGGTAATCTCGGCCGCGGCGATCTCGTCATAGACCAGCGCCAGGAAACCACCCTTTTCGGCCCGCAGCGAACGATATTCGGGCAGGTATCGGCCTGCCTGGCGCATCAGCCAGATTGGTCGCCGAGCGCAGTTCCTGCCGTGCAGGGTGTCAAGCAAAACGCCGGGCATCGAGAGAATCCAATTCAAACAAAATTTAGAATCTTAAAGGATGTTGATGGTAGTAGGCCTGTGGATAGCGCGTGTTGCGGCGCCTTGCCTGATTTGTCCCAGGCTGAACAGATCAAACGGGCAAGCGAATCGTGGCGGCTTCGCGTCAAGCACGGCTTATCCCCCCTATCCGCTCCCTGTGGACTAGCTTGTCCACCTGTCCGGAACCAGCGGATCGAAACGCCGGCAGTGGGGAGCGTTGGCGGCGATAAAGTTGTCACTGCGGTTTTCCCATGGTTTATGCCATGCTTGTCCACTCCCGATCGAACCATGGGAAACCGGTTATGTCGCGCCTGCATCTACACCTGCTATCGGACTCCACCGGGGAAACCCTGGAGATGATCGCCAAGGCGGCGCTGTCGCAATTCGACGATGCCGACGTCATCCGTCATTTCTGGCCGATGGTGCGTTCGCAACAGCACCTCGACCGGATTCTCGCCGAGATCGCGGCCAATCCGGGGCTGGTGCTGTTTACCATGGTCAGCCACGAAATCCGCGGGATGCTCGAAGACCGTTGCCGCGCCATGGGCCTGCCTGCGGTACCGGCGCTCGATGCGGTGCTCGGGGCGCTGGAAGACATGCTCGGCCAGCAGGCCAAGGCCCGGCCGGGCCGCCAGCATGCACTCGATGCGGCCTATTTCGATCGGGTCGAGGCGATCCAGTTCACCATCGCCCATGACGACGGTGTCGGCTGGGAAGATTGGGAGGCTGCCGACATCGTCCTTGCCGGGGTGTCGCGCAGTTCCAAGACGCCGACCAGTATCTACCTCGCCAATCGCGGATTCAGGGTCGCTAATGTGCCGATCGTGGTCGAAAGCCCGCCACCTACCGCGCTGTACGGTTTGCGGTCGCCGCTGGTGGTGGGCTTGACCACCGCGCCCGAACGGCTGATCCAGGTGCGGCGGAATCGCCTGCTGACGTTGAACCAGGTGTCCAATACCGCCTATGTCGATGTCACGCGCGTCACCAGCGAAGTGCAATATGCCCGGCGCATGTTTGCCGATAACGGCTGGCCGGTAATCGATGTCACGCGCCGCTCGATCGAGGAAACCGCCGCCGCCATCATCAATTTGCTCAAGGAACGCCGGCCCGCGTTCAGCGATTTCTCGGAAACGATCGCGATTTGAGCGTTATGCTCGAGGTTGTCCCCAGACTTGTCCTTGCTTCGCGAAGTGCCTCGCGCCGGGCCATGCTCGATGCTGCGGGCGTGCCGCACGATGCCTGCCCCGCCGACATCGATGAACGTGCCGTTGCGGCGTCCATGCCCGATGCCGCGCCGGGCGAAATTGCGCTTGCCCTGGCCAGGGCCAAGGCTGGCGCGATCGCGCCAACGTGGCCGGGCCGGGTGGTGTTGGGCGGCGATTCGCTGGTGATGGCCGGCGGTCGCAGTTTTGCCAAGCCCGGCTCGCGGGAAGAAGCGGCAAGCCATCTGCGCTGGTTCTCGGGCCGCGAGATGGAACTGTACAGCGCCGCTGCGCTGGTGCGCAACGATGGGTTGCTTTGGCAAATAGCCGATCGCGTGGTGCTGCAGGTACGCCCACTTTCGGAGGAATTCATCGCGCGCTATCTCGATGCCGAATGGCCGCAAGTGGCCGGCTGCGTTGGCGTGTTCCGGATCGAGGCGATGGGGGTGCAATTGTTCGAGACCGTCGCCGGCAGCCACTTCACCGTGCTGGGCATGCCGCTGCTGCCGGTACTGGCGGCGTTGCGCGACCTTGGACTCATGCCGAAATGAACCGGCCCTATGCCGAGGTCATTGGCGATCCGATCGCGCAGTCCAAATCGCCGACCATCCATCGCTACTGGCTCGAAAAGCTTGGTATCGACGCCGATTATCGCGCCTGCCGGGTAAGTTCCGATGGTCTGGACGCCTACCTCGCCGACCGCCGCGTCGATCCGCTGTGGCGAGGGTGCAATGTCACCATGCCGCACAAGCAATCGATCATGGCCCTGCTCGATGGCCTCGACCCGCTGGCAGAGCAGGTCGGCGCCGTAAACACGATCATTCCGGCCCCGGATCAAAGGCTGACGGGATACAATACCGATGTCGCCGGTGTTGCCGAGCCGTTGCGGGCGATGCCGATAGGGGGTTACCCGCAGCATATTGCGACCCATGTCTATATCATCGGCGCGGGCGGCGCAGCGCGGGGCGCCATCGTCGGAACGCAGCAAGCCGGCCCGTTCGCAATCGATGTTTTCAATCGTACCGTTGAAAAAGCTCACCCCTTGGCGGTCATGGCGAACGCTGCCTTTGGCGAGGCGCATCCGCTGGAGCACCTGACCCCGATCCGCAATCCGGACGATGGGCCTATGGACCAGCGCTGCAGCCACATCCTCATCAACGCGTCCAGTATGGGCATGCTCGGCAATCCCCCGGTGCCTGTCGACCTGTCGCTTTTCTACCCCGACACGATCGTGTTCGATATGGTTTACTCACCCCTCGAAACGCCGCTGCTCGCCGAAGCACGCCGGCTGGGACTGCGAACCATCGACGGGCTGGCCATGCTGATCGGGCAAGCGGCTTCGGCGTTCCAGGGGTTTTTCGGTGCCGATCCGCCCCGCCAGGATGGCGACGCAGAACTGCGCGCGTTGCTCACGACATGAGCCGCCCCTTCGTCCTCGGCCTCACCGGCTCGATCGGCATGGGCAAGTCGGCTGTGGCGGCGATGTTCCGCGCCGAAAACATACCCGTCTTCGACGCCGACGCCGAAGTCCATCGCCGCCAGGGCCCAAACGGCGAACTGCTTCCGGCCATCGAGGCAGCATTCCCCGGTACCACCGGACCCCTCGGCGTCGATCGCGCCAGGCTGGGAGCCGCCGTCTTCGACAATCCCACCGCCCTGGCCCGGCTCGAAGCCATCGTCCATCCCGCCGTGTCCAAGGCCCGCACGGAATTCGTGAAAGCGCATGCCGAGGCCCCGCTGATCGTCTTCGATATTCCGCTGCTGTTCGAAAAGGGCGGCTGGCAACAGGTGGACGCCATAGCCGTGGTGTCCGCCCCAGCTACCGTCCAGCGTGACCGGGTGCTTGCCCGGTCCGGCATGACCCCTGCCAGGTTCGAATCGATCCTGCGTTTGCAAGTGCCCGATGCGGAAAAACGCGCGCGTGCCGATTATGTGATCGATACCGGGGTTTCATTGGAAGGTACTTTCCAGGCAGTGCGAGAGTTGGTCGGGAAGCTGCAGAAGCGTAGGATCGAGGGGTAACCCCCGCGAACTCCCCGTCATTTTTTCCTGGCGCTCTCCATAGTGTCTTTCCTGCACGACGCGGCTATAAAGCCTGCGGCGCGGCAAGATTGCGCTGTGATCGGTCGATGCGCAGTGCCGACAGGACCGGGTCCTAGGGGCTCCGGCCCCCGAATTTCCTGTTACATTCTCGCCTTCAACCTCAGACCGCTCTTGCGTCAGCACCCCATGGCGTGAATACCCTTGGGCATGCGCGAGATCATTTTCGACACTGAAACGACGGGTCTTGATCCCCTGAGTGGTGACCGCATGGTTGAGATCGGTTGCATCGAGATGGTCAACCGGGTGGCCACCGGGGCTGTCTTCCACGCGTATTTTCACCCCGAGCGCGACATGCCGGCGGGTGCCGAGGCGGTGCATGGTTTGTCGGCCGTGTTCCTGTCGGACAAGCCGCGCTTTCGCGAGCGGGCCGAGGAGTTGCTCGCATTCCTGGGAGAGGCGCCGCTGGTGGCGCACAATGCCGGTTTCGATTTCGCCTTTTTAAACCAGGAATTGGCGATTTGTGGCCTGCCGCCGGTGAGCAGGAGCCGGATGGTGGATACGGTGGCCTTGGCGCGGGTGCGGCATCCGGGAGCCAAGCTGTCGCTCGATGCGCTGTGTTCGCGGTATGGTATCGATCGCAGTCATCGCACGCGGCATGGCGCGTTGCTCGATTCCGAATTGCTGGCGCAGGTCTATGTCGAGCTGACCGGTGGTCGTCAGATCGGACTTGAGCTGGCGGCGGACGGCGGTTCGGCATTCTCGACCAAGATGGTCGGGGCTGTGCGCGCCAGGCCGTTCCGCCAGGCGCGGATATTTGCGGCGAGTGACGCGGAATTGATTGCCCATGCCGCATTTTTGGAAACCATCCAGAATCCGATGTGGAACAGTTGATCGCCGGGGTCTAAGTTAGAGTAAAGGAGTATCCGAGCCATGGAAATTCGCATTTCAGGTCACCAGATCGACACCGGTGAAGCCCTGCGCAGTCATGCGGAGGAGCGGTTGGTAGCCATTGTGGATAAGCATTTCAGCCGGGCGTTGTCATCCGCAGTCACCTTCGGCAAAGCGCCGGCGGGTTTTTTTCGCTGCGATATCATCACTCATGTCCGCCATGGCCTCATCCTCAAAGCCGCTGGGCTGGCCAGCGACGCGCACCAGGCGCTGGATCAGGCTGTGGAAAAGATCGACACGCAATTGCGGCGGCATCACCGGCGGCTCAAGGATCATCATGACCAGGGTTTCAATGGTGGAGGTGATGATAACGCCGCCTATACGATCTTCGCCGAGCCGGAGCTCGAGGCCGAGGCCGAGGAAATTTCGCATGACGCCCCGCTGGTCATTGCCGAAATGCGCGTCGATGTTCCCGAAGCGACCGTGTCCAACGCCGTGATCATGCTCGATTTGCGCAATACCAATGCGCTGCTTTTCAAAAATGCTGGTACTGGCAAGCATAATATGGTCTATCGGCGTGGTGACGGTTCGATCGGCTGGGTCGAGCCGTCCTGACGGCTGCGATGAGTGGCTGTCGCATAATCCAGACATTCGCAACCGGCGGCGCGCAGATGATCCAGCGCGCGATAACAGGCGATTTGACGACTTGCGATGACGGCGTTGTTCACCCTCCTTCCTGAAGCTGTCGGCACGATCAGTGCGGATGGCAAGACGGCGATTATCGATCAGCTGGCGGCGCGTTTCGCCAGCGTTTACGGTCTGGACCGCGGCATCGTATTTGCGCGCATCGAACAGCGTGAAAAACTGGGCAGTACCGGTTTCGGGCGCGGCGTTGCCATCCCGCATGCCCGCCTGGCCGACCTGGGCGCGCCGGTAGCGGTCTTTCTTCGTCTGAAATCGCCGGTCGTGTTCGACGCCGCCGACGATATGCCGGTCGATCTGGTGTTCGGCCTGTTATCGCCTGAACAGGCGGGCGTGGCGCATCTGCATGCACTGGCGGCGATTTCGCGGATGATGCGCGACGATCGCATGCATTCATCGCTCAGCCAGGCGCTGAACGACGAGGCATTGTATGGTCTGTTATCCAATGTCATCGACCGTGACGCCGCCTGAAGGCAAGCCGGCCAGCGCTGTACCGGGGACACCGATATCAGGCGCGCAACTGCACTGGCGAGCGCTGGAAAGCCTTTATGCGTCGGCGCCGATCAACCGTTTGTTTCGCTCGGAACTGGCAATCACCGGCGAGGGCCTGTCCCGGATTACATTCGACGTCGATCAAAGCTGGTTCCATGCTGCCGGGGCGGCGCATGGCACGATCTATTTCAAGATGCTCGACGATGCCGCATTTTATGCCGCGAATACCTTGGTGACCGACCGGTTCCTGCTGACGACCTCGTTCAACCTGCATTTCGCCCGGCCGATCCGGGGCGGAAGGATCTATGCCGAGGGGCGCTGGATTAGCGGTCGTCGCCGCGTTCTGGTTGCCGAAGCGCGGCTGATCGACGACGAAGAGGAGGAAATCGGGCGCGGCACCGGCACCTTCATGCGATCGCACATCGCCCTGTCGGGGCTGGCTGGCTACGCGCGCGCCGTTACGCCATGACCCTGCGGCTGCCTGCCACGCTGGAAGTGGCTGCACTGATCCGGCAAGTCGCAGCCTCGGGCGGCTTTGCCGTTGTCGTGGCGAAGGGAGAGCCGGATTCCGGCACAATCCTGGTGGTCATGGTGACGAACGGCGCCAATTCCCGCGTTTACGAGCGGATGCCGCAAGCCGACGGTAGCCGGGGCTGGACCATTGCCAAACGGGAAAACCCGCTCAACCCTCGGGATTTGCCCGATTACCTCGCTCGCCGCCGCGCACAAGACAGTGATTTATGGATAATTGAACTGGATATCCCGCACGGGGAACGGTTCATCGGGTTAACGCCCCCTTCAGATTGACTCGCTGCACTGCGTCATAAAAGACGGCGGCTCACTGATGCGCAGGCGGCCACATCGACGATCCGGTCGATAGGCAAGCACGCAGTCGGGGGGCAATCGGCAGGCTTTTTCGTAATTTTGCTTTTGGCAGCAAAGTTTCACGTGACCTGCGTCAGGTGTGTCCACCGCTCTAGAAATTGAGCAAATGGGTCGATCGCTGAGTAAGATATTTTCGCTAGCCGCGATGTTAATGGTAACGCTGACGGGTACTATCGGTTCCAGCGCAGTTGCTGAAAACACCATAGCTTCCCCATTCCCGGGCAGTTTCGCCGATATCGTTCCAGTCGCCAAGCCGCTCGACCTCGACATCCAGCCGGTCAGCAAGGCAGGCGATACAATCTCTTCTTCTTCATTGCCGGCACCGGTTGCCGCCACTCCGCCGGCCATCGTCCCTTCATCGCTCGAGCAACTGGTAGCCGCCCGGCCCGGTTCCAGCGATTTGACTGGTGAGATGAAATGCCTGGCCGGAGCGATCTATTTCGAAGCCCGCAGCGAATCGCTCGAAGGCCAGCTTGCGGTGGGCCGGGTTATCGTCGCCCGTACCCGGTCCGGCCGTTTCCCCACCAGCTATTGCGGTGTCGTCCAGCAGCCCTCGCAATTCTCGTTCATGCACGGCCAGACAATGCCCAGCGTCAATGACCAGTCGCCGTTATGGCAAAAGGCTGTGGCCATGGCCAAAATCGCCGACGCCGGCAGTTGGCAGAGCACTGCTGAAGGCGCGCTGTTCTTTCACGCCGCTCGGGTCGCAACGAACTGGCGGATGACACGGGTTGCCCAGATCGACCATCATATCTTTTATCGCTGAATTCCGTGCTCTTACTCGGCGCGGGCTACCGCGAGTTCCTGCGGCAGGACGAGGTTGAGCGTTACCGCGATCAGCGCTGCCGGCAGCACGCCGCTCGATAGCAGGATGCGTAGCGACTCGGGCAGGTGTGCCAGCGCGCTTGGTTCAAGCTGCAGCCCCATGCTCAGCGACAGGGCCACGCCGAAGATCAGCATATTACGCTGATTCCACTGCACCTCCGATAACATCGCCAGCGCCGATGATGCGACCATGCCGAACATGACGATGACGCCGCCACCCAGCACCTCGATCGGGATTGTGGTGATCAGCGCGCCGATCTTCGGCAGCAGCCCGCACACGATCAGGAATATCGCGCCGATCGTCACGACGTGCCGGCTCATCACTCCGGTAATGGCGATCAGCCCGACATTCTGACTGAAGGTGGTGTTCGGCATCGCTCCGAATATCGCCGCCAGGGCGGTGCCGACGCCGTCGGCCGCGACCGCACCGATCAGCTCGCGATCAGTGGCCGGCCGATGGGCGTTGTTCTTGCAGATCGCTTCGACGTCGCCGATCGATTCGATCGACGAGACGAACCCGGTCAGGCAAAAGCCCAGGATCGCCGAGGCCGACAGCGCAAAGCCGAAATGGAACGGCGACGGCACCATCAGCCATCCCGCCTTGGTCACCAGCCCGAATGACAGCCGGCCCATGATCGCGGCAAGGCCATATCCGGCCAGCAGCCCGATCAGCACCGACGCCGTCGACCAGATTCCGCGAGCAAAGAATTTCAATGCCAGCGTGGTCAGCACGACCACCCCGGCCAGCAGCCAGCTCGACCCCGCGCCATAGGCCGGCGTGCCGACCGCCGGCACTCCGCCGGCGGAATATTGCACCCCGACGCGCATCAGGGACAGGCCGATCATCAGTACTACCAGGCCGGTCACCAACGGCGGCAAGGCAAAGCGGATGCGCCCGACAAAGCGGCTGAGCACGGCATGCAGCAACCCGCCGCACAGGGCAGCGGTGGTCAGCGTGCCCATTGCCGCCGCGCCCTTGCCCGCCACGATCGGCACCATGATCGAGATGAATGCAAAACTGGTGCCCTGCACCAGCGGCAGGCGTGCACCGATCGGGCCGATGCCGATGGTCTGCAGCAGCGTGGCGATGCCGGCGAACAGCATCGACATCTGGATCATGTAGATCAATTCGCTGGGATCGGGCGAGCCAAAGCCAAAACCGGCGGCGCCGGCAACGATGATCGCCGGGGTCAGATTGCTGACGAACATCGCCAGCACATGCTGGATGCCCAGCGGAATGGCGGTCGGCAGACCTGGAAAATAATCGGGATCGCGGGCCTGCTCGGGCGAAAGCATCGTCATCCGGCAAACTCCATCAATCGGTCCCGCGATCGGCTCGCCGCGCGCAAGATATCTTCGCGCCGCGCCTGCACCAATTCGCCATCGCGCACCACCGCCCGCCCTTCGACGAAAACGTCACGCGCCGCGGCGGGCGGGCACATTACCAGCGCCGCCACCTTGTCCCACGCCCCGGCAGAGGCGATATCATTCATCGGCCAGACGGCAAGATCCGCGCGATAGCCGGGCGCCAGCACGCCGCAATCGCTGCGCCCCAGCACTTGTGCGCCCCCGCGCGTAGCCAGATATAGCGCCTGTCGCGGACCGAGCACACCGGCGCCCCCGGTCACGCGCTGCAATAACATTGCCTGCCGCGCCTCCGCCAGCAGGTTCCCGCTGTCGTTCGAGGCGGAGCCATCGACCCCGATCCCGACCGCGACGCCTTGCGCCAGCATGGCCGCAACCGGCGCGATTCCGGAACCAAGGCGACAGTTCGAGCACGGGCAATGAGCAATGCCGGTGCCGGTATGCGCGAACAGGGCAATTTCGCTCGCATCGAGCTGGACGCAATGGGCATGCCAGACATCCGGCCCGGTCCACCCCAGGCTCTCGGCATAATCGCCGGGGCGACAGCCGAACCGTGCCAGCGAAAATGCGACATCCTCGGCATCTTCGGCCAGATGAGTGTGCAGCATCACGCCTTTTTCGCGAGCGAGCAGGGCTGAATCGCGCATCAGTCCCCGGCTGACCGAAAACGGCGAACACGGCGCAACCCCGATCCGCACCATCGCGCCCGGTCGGGCATCATGATAGCGGTCGATCACCCGGATGGTGTCGTTCAGGATCTTGCGCTCATCCTCGACCAGATCGTCGGGGGGCAAACCACCCGCGGTTCGCCCGACGCTCATCGCGCCGCGGGTGGGATGAAAGCGGATGCCGATGGTCTGGGCAGCGGCAATGGTGTCGTCCAGGGTGACGCCGTTGGGAAAGAGATAAAGGTGATCGGAACTCAGCGTACACCCCGACAGCGCAAGTTCGGCCAGCCCGAGCCGGGTCGCGGCATAGACATCGTCGGGGGTGTATTGCGCCCAGATCGGGTAGAGCCGCCGCAGCCAGCCGAACAGCGACACGTCGATCGCACCGGGCACCGCGCGGGTCAGCGTCTGGTAGAGATGGTGGTGCGTGTTGACGAGGCCGGGCGTCAACACGCAGCCCGCCGCGTCAATGATGGTATCGGCGGTCGTCGTCAGCAGGGCCAGCTCCGCCGTGGTACCGACCGCGACGATCACGCCGTCGGCAAACGCCAGCGCCCCATCGCTGATCTCGCTGCGGGCATCGTCCATCGTCACCACGACATCGGCATTGCGGACGACGGTCAGCACTGACCGGCGCTCACTGCGGCGGGGCCTTCGCATAGCGATCCCAATGGTCCAGCAATTCGTCGATCACCACCGATCCGGCGCGATACAGCCCTTCCAGCGCGGCGGTCATGCCGGAATAGCCCTGATTTTCGCGCAACAGATGATCGGCGGCGGACACTCCGGGCGGCGGCATGGTGAAATTGCTGCCGCCGCGCAGCACCATGACGCGATTGCGATCCGCCCGGCCAACCTGCGACAGATAGGTGAGCGACTGGAAGGTGCCGGTCTCCTCCATCGCCGAAGTAACGAACACACCCTTGCCCCGCGTCCAGAAATCGACCCAGTCATGCGCCCAGTCGGTCATCATCGCGCCATGCCAGAAGGTCATCGCCGCCAACTGGTCCCCCTGCAGCACGAAGGGCGGCCGCTGAGCCATCGGCAGGCCGGTGTAGCGCGCCCGTTCGGCGGCGATGGCGGGATCGTCGCCCAGCGCGAGATTTCTGGTCAGCCCATAGGCCCAGTTCGCCAGCGCCGGGTTCAGTTCGAACATCTCGCCATTGTCCGGACTGAGCGGCGTCGGATCGTTCGGTCCCTTGCTGTGCAGCGCGAAATAGCCCCATTTCCAGTCGGCGGGAATTTCGCGCGGGTCGATTTCATGCGCCAGGTCGCCATCGACGAGATAATGCGCCCAGGCCACCGATCCGACCGACGCGCGATGCGGATCGATCCCGGCTATCCCCGCCACCAGCCAATAGGCATGGGACACGTCGAAGCGCGGATCCAGCCCCAGCGCCAGTGTCGCGGTGGCCGATTTGATCGAGCCCATGCCCGTCACCATGCCCAGGATTTGGGTCTTCGGGTTATAGCACAGCTGGTGATATGACTGCGGAAAGGCAAAGCAGGTATCGAGGTGGCGCCGTTCTTTCCAGAACTGGAACTCGCCCGGCGCATCGCCGCTGTCCTTGCCGATCTCGAACATGGTAACGATGACGATCTTGACCGGCAGGGTGCGCGCGCAAGGGTTGCCCGGCAGGCATTTTTGTACGGCGGCGACATTCCCGGGCATGGTATCGGCGGCGGCCGGCAGCCGCCAAAATGTCAGGCTCAGGGCAAGAAATAGCCCGGCGATTCGTGGCAGGATGCTCATGGTACGGCCTTTACGATCAGGAACGTCTGAAAAAGGCGGGGCGGCAATATGCCGCCGCCCCATACCCATCGATCAGGCGCAACGCCTTAGAACTTGTATTTGATGGTCGCCTGCCAGCTGCGCGGCAATTGCGGCAGGGCAATGTCGGCACCGAAGATGTCCTGACCGCCGGCGCGGAAGTAACGCGCGTTGTTGGCGTTCTTGACCATCACCCTGAACAGCCAAGGCCCCTTGGAGTACGAAACGCCAAGATTGAGCAACCAATAGGCCGGCAGTTTCACCGTCTGCGAATAATTCGCCCAAACTGCATCGACGTGGCTGACGTCGCCACTAAACGCTATGCCGTTATCGAACGCATAGGTTGCCGTTGCCGAGACGACATTCTTGGGTTCGCCCGGACGCTCGGCCCCCTTTTCGCTCGTTATCGGTATATTGGCTTTTTCGGAACCGCCGAAGATGAGCGCCGGATCTACCCCGGGAAAGTCGCCGGCGCCCAGATAGTTGAAATAGGACCCGGCAATCAGGGCCCCCAGATTGATAACCTTGATGTGGGTATAGGCAGCCGTCACCAGCAGGTGCCGGTCCACGGACCAGCGAACTTCGGCTTCAACGCCCTTGCTTTGCAGGATCTGGTTCGTAAGCTGAGCCTCGGAACCCGCCTGGGTGCGCTTTTGCTTGTAGACCGACACGGCCGCGTACAGTTTCTTGTCCAGGAACTCGCCCTTGATGCCACCTTCCAGCAGGTTGGATTTTCCCAGCACATTGTGGTTTTTAATATTTAACGGCTGAAGCTCGGAGCCTTCGCCCGCGACCACCGTGGTCTGGCGCGACACGGTGACATAAGGAACGATGCCGATCTCGGACTTGTAGGAGAGGCTGGCATTCCATGACCAACCGCCCTCGGTGTCGGATTGCGTCGGATTGAATTTCGGGCCGAAGTTATAAAGATTCTGGGCAATCGTGCTTTGATCGTACTTCGACACCACCGCTGTCGAAGTCGAATGGACAGAATCGTAACGCGCGCCACCAATGAAATCGAAGCCGATATTGGTATCGACATCAACCAGGCCAGCCATGCCGATGTCCAGGTAATGGCCAACCAGGTAATCGGAATAGTTGCAGTCACATTGGGTTGACAAAAGACGGGTATCATAGACGTCATACGGATCACTTTGGCTGATATCGGGCCGGTTCCAGAATTCTGCGTCGAAGTCATCTGCAAAGTGGAATTTCGTATAGCGTAACGACGGTGATGCCTGCACCGAAATCTTAGCAAAGTTCGTTTTGAAGCTGTCCGATACTACGATCTTGTCTTCGAGCACGTAGGATTTGAATGCCTGCGAGAAGCCATAGGCATTCTCGTTCACGTTCTTGCCACCATCATAAAACAGCTGGTTTTTGACCTTGAAACTGCCGCCGCCGTCATAGATGAGATCGAAGTATCCGGTGTTCTGGATGTTGTTGTTCTTATCGTCCTTCCCGGTCAGGGTGTCCTTCATGCTGAGATGAGTCGTGCCGGGATTGACCAGGCCCAAGTCCGGATTGGCCTTGAAACACGCTGTGGTCGTGCAATTTCCGAACTGGCTAAGGCCGTTTCCGCCGTTGGCGGCAGCGGCTTCCGCGCGCGAGATCTTGCCGTCGCCACTGGTATCCAAAGCCGTGCCGTGTCCGGTGACATAGGTCCCGTTATCGATCAGATCCTGGGTCAGACGGTTCCAGCCGCTGTTCTGCACGCTGTTGTATTTCTGATAGGTATAGCCGAATTCGGTGCGCAGGCTGGAGGTGATGTCCGTATCGAACGCCACCGAGAACAGCGCGTTCTTGGTAAAGACATTGCGATAGTAGCTATCGGAATCCTCGATCTCGGCATAAAGACTATAGCCGAACTCGTGCCCTGCGATCTTGCCCGGGCCGGTGACGCTGCCCTTGAGCACCTTCCGGCCCCAACTGCCCAGATCGACCTCGAGATCGCCCTTGGCTTCAGCAGCATAAGTGCCGTTGGCGGCGCGCGCGGTCTTTGGGACGAAGTTCATGTAGCCGCCGATTTTGGACGGGCCGTAGATCACGCTGGCGGGGCCACGAACGATGTCGATGCGGTCGGCCGCGCCGATCGGGGTTGCGTAATTGCCGGGGTTATCCAGGCGGAGCATGCCCCGAAAGTAAACGTCGCTGGGCGCGCCGCGAATGTCGAGGGCACCTCCGGTGCCGAAGAAAGAACTGGTGAACGTGCCCGGCGTCTGGGAAACGAGATCGTAGATCTGGGTGATGCCAAAGCGGTCCATCTGCTCCTTGCTGATCGTCGAAGCCGAGCGCGGCGTGTCTACCAGGGTCTTGTCGAAGCCGAAGATCGAACCGACTTCCTTGACCGGCAACGCGTTCAGCGCGCCGGTGACGACGATTTCCTCGGTGGTTGCAGCGTCGGTCGGCGGGGCCGGATCGGCCAGCGCCGGGCTGGTGAGCGCGGTGCAAGCCAGTAGCACCGATGCCACCGCATTACGAGTTTGCGGTATTATTGAGCTAATCGCGTGGAAGACAGTCATAGATTAAATACCCCCATTGAAATAGCGAGAATGTTCCCCGCGTAAACACCGATCCTTTCTGGATTTCCATTTCCCTGATATGTTTTTGTTATCGATAAAAATATATGTGCGACCGGATCAGTATTCTCCG
Organism: uncultured Acetobacteraceae bacterium; assembly: GCA_964658485.1. Classification (GTDB taxonomy): domain Bacteria; phylum Pseudomonadota; class Alphaproteobacteria; order Sphingomonadales; family Sphingomonadaceae; genus Novosphingobium. The sequence continues at coordinate 87,109 of CAZZYX010000001.1, forward strand.
GTGATTTTACTTGTCTCAAAGACCGCGAATTGTCGTTCCAGCGCTATCTGGGTTCGTGCCTTCTCATTGTGTGCGGCAAAACGCCGGCAGTCCGCAGCGACGAAGGATTGCCCGCAGGCGGCAGCGGCCGATCCCAGACGATGCGACACCCACAGGCTACTGCCCGGCATGAACGAATACTCCAGGCTGGCCCGCGCCGCCGCTTTCAGATCTTCATAGCGCAGCCCCTGGTCGCGGCTCGCGCGCAAATATTCGTTCGTCATGTCGCTGCGCAAGACGCCCTGGTCGTCGCTGGACAGCACGACCGGCACGCCGAACCGGCGATAGAGTTGCAGCGGCGAAGCTGCGCCCTTCACCCCTAGGATCACATCATTGCTGGACAGGCTGATCTCGACCGCAATGCTGTCCCGCGCCATCCGGGCCATGGTTTCGCCAGCATCTTCCTCAAACGCGATATCGGTGCCGTGCCCGATGCGTTGCGCGCCGCCGATGGCGATCGCCTTGGCGATGTGGTCGCGCAGATCCTGGGGTGGCACCTGTCCCAGCGTCAATTCGCCAGCGTGCAGCGAACGATGGACGCCCGGATATTTGCCTTCCAGAAAGCGGAACATCGCCATGTGCAAATCATAATCGCGCAACGGCACTGCCCAATCCTCGGGCTGGACGATGTTGACCGCGACATAGCGCGGGTCCTGTTGCACCAGCGCAAAACCCAGCATGAGCTGCCTGAACACCGCTGCCGGCGACATTGCCCGCAACGCATAGGCGATATAATGCAGGCTGACGCGGCAGGCTGGTTCGGGATCGGCTCCAGCGCAATTCAATTGACGCTCAGCCGCCGCTTCATCGGCAGCTATCTCGGCAATTCCGGTCGTTACCACCGCGCCGATCGCCGGTAATTCGAGCGCATAGCGCGCCGCCAGTCCCGCCTCGTCGAGCGAAACCGCACCGGTGGCCATGACATAGTCATCCAGCGCCCGGGGATTATGATCCAGTTCGAGATAGCTCAAGCGGTCCCCGGCGGCGACCCGGCGGGTCAGCACCAGCGCGTCGCCGGTGTGGTCCCTGGCGGCGGGTGCGAATTTGTCGAACGTCGAGAAAAACTGGTCGTGCCCCGAAACCGTATCCTGCCCGACGCCCGCTAGCCAGCCACGGGTCGAAAAGGCATCGACCAGCCGGGCATAGGCCAGTGGTTGATGATCGATGATGCTCGCGATCGCTTGCCCCGACTCGCAGGGTGGCGGAACCAGCTCCGTTTCCTTGGCGCAAAGCCCATCCGCGGCAGCCCAGCGCAGGAAATCCTCGGCATAGACATTCCCGCCGAGATGGTCGTGCAGATCGCCACCCTTCGGCATCCGGTGCAGGAACATGCGCAAATCGGTAGGATTTTGCGCGGCCTTGTCGAACAGCGCGGCGACCGCAGCTTCGCGCGCGGCGGCGGGCATTTCGTCTGCCAGGGCAATCCTGGTGAAAAGCTGGGCCGCAAGGAGCAGGCATGTCAGCGCAATCAGCTTTGGGGCCGCCAAGGCCCGGAAAATCTGTGCGACAAGCTGCTTCACCCCGTAAACCCCCCGGTCATGCTACCCTGTCGGCAATTTAGAGCTTGACCCGTTGCAATCAAACGCAATGATTATGACACTGCGTTGCAAAAAAGAGAGTGCCCCCATGCCGACGTTTTCGCGCTTCCTGCGATATTTCATGGCGGTCGGTCGGCTGGGGTCGATCCGCAAAGCCGCCGACGAGCTTCACGTCTCGGCATCGGCGATCGACCGGCAGATCCTGAATGCGGAAGCCCAGTTCGGCATGCCGTTGTTCGAGCGGCTGCCTACCGGGCTGCGCCTGACCGCGGCGGGCGAAGTGTTGATGGCGGCGGGCGGGCGCTGGCAAAAAGGGCTGATCGACCTGCGCGCGCAGATCGAGGACCTGCGCGGGCTGAAGCGCGGCCATGTCGATATCGCCATTCTCGATGCGATGACCAAGGGCTATATCCCCAGGGTGATCCAGTCGATCCAGCAGCGCTATCCGGGGATTTCCGTCGGGCTGCACATGCTGGGCAGCGACGCCATTCGCGCCGCCATCACCAATGGCGATGTGGATTTCGGCATCTGCTTCGAGCCGCAATCGATCCGCGACCTGACCGTGCGCGCCTTTGCCGAAGTTACGCTGGGCTTTGTCACGTTGCCGGGCCATCGCCTCGCCCAGCACAAGGAAGCGCGTTTTTCCGCGTGTCTGGGCGAGCCGATGATCATGCCGGCCAAGCCCCTGGCGGTGTTTTTCCAGCGGGTCGCGGTATTGGAGGGAATATCCCAGTTGCCGCTCGACCGGCGGGTGACATCCAACAATATCCAGCTGATCATCTCGCTGATCCTGCAAGGTGCCGGCATCGGCATCCTGACCTCGCTGGATGTCGCCAGCGAGGTCGAAGCCGGATTGCTCGCCTTTATCCCGATCCGCGAGCCGGTGCTGAAACCGATGACGGTAGCGCTGTGCACCGCGACATCGCGGACAACGTCCTATGCTGCCGATATCGTGCTGACCGAAATCCAGAACAGTTTCGCCGAACTGGGGGTCGCCGACGTGGCATAGGCGGGGTTATCGTGGGCTGCCCATGTCATTGCGCCCCCATATAGCCATCTATCCGCGCCAGATGATCGGCCTTTGCCTCGGGCGCCAGGAACGATCCGGTAAAACTGTTACGCGCCAGTGTCGCCAGATGCACATTGCTCAGCCCTCGCCCTCGTGCCACCGCGGCGTAATTGTCGGCGATGTAGCCGCCGAAATAGGCCGGATCGTCGCTGTTGACGGTTACGTGCAAACCCAGCTCCAGCATGCGGTCGATCGGATGCGCGGCAACGTTATCGACCACGCACAGCTTGAGGTTGGACAATGGGCACACGGTCAGCACCATGGCTTCGCGCACCAGCCGGGCCACCAGCGCGGTATCCTCCAGCGCGCGATTGCCGTGATCGATGCGATCGACTTGCAGCACGTCCAGCGCTTGCCGGACATACTCCGGCGGCCCCTCCTCGCCGGCATGGGCAACCCGGCGCAGCCCCTTGGCGGCGGCAGCGGCGAACACGCGCGCAAATTTTTCGGGCGGGTGGCCCAGTTCGGATGAATCCAGCCCTACTGCTGCGATTTTATCGAGCCACGGCTCGGCCAAAGCCAGCGTGGCAAAGGCATCTTCCTCGCTCAGATGGCGCAGGAAGCACAGGATCAACCGGCTGGTCAGCCCCAGGCTGCGCTCGGCCTCCTGCATGGCCGCCGACAGCCCCTCGATCGCGACCGCAAAGGGGATGCCGCGCGCGGTGTGGCTTTGCGGGTCGTACATGATCTCGGCATGGACCACGCCATCCGCCGCCGCGCGGGTGAAATAGGCCATGCCCAGGTCGAAAAAGTCGACCCGGGTCCGCAGCACTTCGCAGCCTGCGTAATAGATATCGAGGAAATCCTGCAAATTGGCGAAGGCATAGGCCGCGCGCACCTCTTCGACCGAGGCGAACGGCAGGGTGACGCCGTTGCGTTTGGCCAGAGCGAACATCAATTCCGGCTCCAGCGTGCCCTCGATGTGAAGATGCAGTTCTGCCTTTGGCAGGCCGATGATGAATTGGTCGAGGTCGGGCATGTCAAATCACTCCGCGCGCGCGATCCACGCACATTCGCCCAGGATATAGGTGCGCAGGACCAGCCTGTCGTCACCCAGTATCTGCATCGCGAACAACCGCTCGGCCAGCGTGGCCCCGGCGGTGCGGCGCGCCAGCAGCGGTGTCGCCCGGTCGTCGAGCAGGGCAAAATCCGCCTCCTGTCCTACCGCCAGCGCGCCCACCCGGTTGGAGATGTGCAGCAGATCGGCGCTGGCTGCAGTCGCAAGATAAAGCGCACGGAAAGGGTCGAGCCGGTCCTCGCGCGCCAGCGCCGCCTGATAGGCGAGACCGGCGGTGTGCATCATGGAGAACGACGTGCCCGCGCCGATGTCCGTGCCCAGCCCCAGCCGCACGCCATGTCTGTCGGCCTGGCCGAAATTGAAAAAACCCGAGCCGAGGAAGAGGTTGGAACTGGGGCAGACCGCGATCCCCGCGCCTGCCTCGGCCAGCGTCGCGCAAGCCTTGTCCGATAGATGGATGCCATGGGCAAAGACCGAGCGGCTGCCCACCAGTCCAAAACCCGCGTAGACATCGAGATAGTCAATCGCGTCCGGGAAGCGCCGGGCCACGGCGGCACATTCTTGGCGGTTTTCGGCCAGATGCGTGTGCATCAGCACATCGGGATGCGCGGCCAGGATATCGCCCGCTGCCTGCATCTGCGCATCCGAGCAGGACAGCGCAAATCGGGGCGTCACCGCATAGCCCAGCCGGCCCCGACCCGCCCAGCGCCGGATCAGATCCTCGGTCTCGGCGCGCCCGCTTTCGACGGTATCGGCAAGCCCGTCCGGCCCCAGGTCCATCAACACCTTGCCGCTGATGATCCGCATTTTCCGCACAGTTGCCGCTTCGAACAGTGCATCGACCGATTGGGCATGCACGGTGGGAAAGACCAGCGCGCTGGTGGTGCCGTTGCGTAGCAGTTCATCGAGAAAGGCAGTTGCAACCCGATCGGCAAAGCTGCGGTCGGCGAAGGCCATTTCGGCGGGGAAAATATGCCGGTCCAGCCAGTCGAGCAATTGTTCGCCATGCGCGGCGATGCGGTCCATCTGCGGGTAATGGATATGCGCGTCGATGAAACCCGGCACGATCAGGCCGGCCAGCGGCTCGATCGCGATGCCGGAAAAGCGGTCGGAGAGGTCGGCATAGGCGCCGCGCGCGATAACGATGCCGTCCTCAATCACCAGTAATCCGTCGGATTGGTGAGCGACGGCATCGGCATGATGAAGCGGGTCGCGCCCTACTGACAGGATTTCGCCCCGATAGGCGATGAGCGTCACGACCGGAAGAAACGGCTCAGCCCGAGGTCGCGCAGCCCACGGCGATAGGCTAAAGAACTGCGGTCGGCGGGGATATGCGCTTCCATCATGGGGTCGAGCGGCAGGCATTCGGGCCGCTGGGCCTCGATGATCGCCTTGTCCTCGTCGAACACGCGGCGGTTGAAATCATAGACGTCTTGAACGGCCAGATCGGTATCGAAGTTGCGCGCGATGGGGGCAAACAGCCGCGTCACGCGGGCCGAGACCGGCGAAGCCGCATTCATGATAACCAGCCGGGCGTCGCCGGGGAAATGCACTTCGAGCGTCGCGGTGAATGGCAGGTGACAGTTGAAATGACGAAGCCATTCGAAGCCTGCCTGGCCTCGCCCGGCAGCTCCGATCGGGTAATTGCCGACATTGCTCCGGTATTCGACGTCGAAGCCGTGCTCGTGACGGTGGGGAGTATAGGATGGAACCAGCGCGTTATTTGCGTCCCCGAACGTCGCAGTATGGATGAAAGCGAAGTGAGCGACGTCGAGGAACCCTTCCATCTGCCGCCCGGCGAAGCCGAAAATGTCGATCCATGGGCAGACGATTTGCTGGTACGCAGGCTCATCCCAATGCGGCATCGGGCAAATCGCGCCGTCCGCAGGCCGGCCATTCGTCGTTTCGACTGGAGATGGCCTCAGACACGTCCAGATCAGTCCATAGCGTTCGATAGCGGGATAAGTCTGGGCCTTCAATCGCTCCGGGATCGCCCGTTCAGGCTGGGCTGGAACATGGTTGCAGCGGCCATCGGCACCAAAACGCAGCCCGTGATAGGCGCAAGCAACACCGGTCGGGGTTTGCGTTCCCATACTGAGCGGAACGCCGCGATGCGGGCAAATATCACGCGCCACCACGATATGGCCGTCAGCGCGATAAATTACGAGTTCCTCGTCGAGCAGTTTCACAGCCAGCGGGGTGTTTTCAAGCTCCCGGACAAGCGCGATGGGATACCAATAGCTCGCCAGTATCGCCCAATCCGCGGCGTCGAATGTGCAATTGCGCGGCAGTACCGGCGCTAATTTATCGACAACACGACCAGTCATTTCAGTCATACTTCAGCTCCCCCGATACGTGGAATAGGCATACGGCGCGACCAGCAGCGGCACATGGTAATGGCCGCCATCCTGCGCCACGCCAAAATCGATGGCGATCACATCCAGGAACGGCGGATCGGCCAGGATCACGCCGCCGGCGCGAAAATAATCGGCCACGGCGAAACACAGGCGGTAAGTCCCTGGACTCAGCGTCGGCAGGCGGGGGCAGCGGCCATCGCCATCGGTCTGCCCGCTGAACAAAATCGCGCCGTCCTGCAACAGCGTCAGCGCGACCCCGGCAGCCGGTTTGCCATGCGCGGTGTCCAGGACGTGAGTCGACAGGGTGCTCATCGCGGGGTTCCTGCGGCGATCCATGCGCCCAGTTTCGCTCGCTCGGCTGGAGTCATGCCGGTGGTATTGCCCAGCGGCATGATCCGGGCATCGACCGCGACCTGGCGAATACGGGGGGCGAACATGCGGGCATGCTCATAGCTGTCGAGCATCACCCCGAGCGGCGGCGCGGCAAATGCGGGGTTAGTGGGATGGGGGCTATGGCAGGCCAGGCAATGCCGCGCGAATAGCGGCTGGACATCCGCCCAGCGGGTTTTCGGGAGTGCGGCGTTGCCGTCGGTCACCGGCGTGGAATCGCCCTTTTCCATCGTGACATAGGTCATGGTGGCGAATGCCAGGATGACCGCCAGCAGCATCGTTGGCCCGGTATCCCGCGCGCGATGGCGCAGGTTGAAGACATGGCGCACCGCCACTCCGGTCGCCCCGATCAGCGCCAGCACCAGCCATGGCCGCTGCGCCCCATAGGTCATCGGATAATGATGGCTCAGCATGATGAACAACACCGGTAGCGTCATGTAATTGTTGTGCAGCGAGCGCTGTTTCGCCGCGTTGCCCAGCGCCGGATCGGGCTGGCGACCGGCCAGAAGCGCGGCGACCACCTTGCGCTGGTTGGGGATGATGATGAAGAACACATTGCCGACCATCACCGTGCCGATCATCGCGCCGATATGCAGGTAGGCGGCGCGCGATGCGAACACCCGGTCCAGCCCCGCCGCCGCTCCGACCAGGCAGACGAACCAGATCGCGCCGAGCAGCCGGTCGTTGCGAGCGAGCGGCGAACGGCATAGCCCGTCATACACCAGCCAGCCCACCGCCAGCGCGCCCAGGCCGATTGCAATCGCCGCCGGCACGGTGAGCAGCGGCTTGGCCGGGTCCATCAGAAAACTGGACGCGCCGACATAATAGACCAGCACCAGCAGCGAAAATCCGCTGATCCAGGTCCAATAAGCCTCCCATTTGAACCAGTGGAGGTCATCCGGCATATGCGCCGGCGCGACCGAATATTTCTGGTTGTGATAAAATCCGCCGCCGTGGACTGCCCACAACTCGCCCGAAGCCTCTCCGCCGGGCGGCGGCACCAGATGATTGTCCAGCCAGATGAAGTAGAACGAAGACCCGATCCAGGCGATGCCGACGGTCAGATGCAACCAGCGGATGCCCAGGTTCAGCCATTCGGCCCAATCGAATATCATGTCCGCCGTGCCCCCTGCTCGCCGGCCAGTCGCAGCCGCACGATTTCGCCGATCTGGGCGATGGCAGTGGCGATTTCGGCGTCACGTTCCTCGCCCAGCCGGCGTTCCATCGCGGCCAGGATGCCAGCCTTGTCGGTCAGGCGCACGCAGATGATGAACGGGAAGCCGAAACGCTCGGCATACGCGGCGTTCAGCGCATGGAAGGTCGCGAATTCCTGCTCGGACAGGCGGTCGAGTCCGGCGCCGGCCTGCTCGGCGGCGGAGGCGTCCGTCAGGCTGCGGTCGATCGCCGCCTTGCCGGCCAGTTCGGGATGCGCGCGGATCAGCGCCAGTTGGTCGTCGCGGCCGGCGGCGTGGACTACTGCCATCAGCCCCGCATACAGGTCATCAAACGGGCGTGTTCGTGCCGCGCGCTGGACCACCCATGGCGAATGCTCAAACAGCGCACCATAGCGGGCGACGAAGGCTTGCTCGGTCAGCGCATTGGCCTCGGCAAGGGAGCTCGATGCCGGATCGCTCAAGCGGCATCCCCTTCCAGGCTGACATGCGCCGACACGACTTTCCAGCCGCCAAAGCCGCCGGCGGTGAACTTCACCCAGGTCTGGCTCTGCCGGCCACGTCGCGAGCTGTTCTCGCGGAAGAATTCGGCATCGGCGGTGGCGCAATTATCGCCATAGATGGTGATCTCCACCCGCCCCAGCCGCCGCTGCGGCGATCCGCCCCGGCCCTTGCGAAACTCGCGGATCGCGGCGATGCCGAACAATACCTCGCCGACGCCGAAGCGATTGGTCGTCTCCGCATCATGGAATAGCTCGTCCATTGCCGCGATGTCGTCTGTCATAAGCGCACGTTCATAGGCTTGAAACGCGGCGCTCACTTCGGCCAGCAGGATGGGATCGTTCAGAGTCATGCGGCCCCTCCATTGGCATGTACCGCTTGCCAATGGCGAGCGATGTCGATGCGCCGGGCGATCCAGACATCGCCGCAAGCCTTCACATGATCCAGAAACCGAGCCAGCGCCCTTGCCCGCGCAGGGCGTCCGGCGATGCGGGCATGCAGCCCGATCGACATCATCCGCCCACCTTCCTCGCGCAACTGGTCGAAGGTGTCGCGCAGGTAGGAAAAGAACGATTCCCCCTCGGTAAAGCCGTTCAGGGCCACGAATTTCATGTCGTTGGCATCGAGCGTATAAGGCACGATCAATTGTCCCCGCGGGTCCCAGTACGGCAGGTCGTCGGCATAGCTGTCGGCGTCGTAGACAAAGCCGCCCTCCTGCGCGATCAGCCGCGCGGTGTTCGGCGAGGTGCGCCCCTGATACCAGCCCAGCGGGCGCTGGCCGGTCAATTGGGTATGCAGGTCGATGGCGCTGGCGATATGCTCGGCCTCGACCGCCTCGGGCACGTTTTGATAGTCGATCCAGCGATAGCCATGGCTGGCAATCTCCCAATCGGCAGCCAGCATCGCATCCACCGCCTGCGGATTTTGCGCCAGGGCCAGGGCTACGCCGAACACGGTGACGGGCAGTTCGCGCTCCGTGAACAGCCGGTGCAACCGCCAGAAACCGGCGCGACTGCCGTATTCATAGAGGCTTTCCATTGCCATCGCCCGGTCGGGATGGCTTGGCGCGCCGACCATTTCGGACAGGAATGCCTCAGACCCGGTATCGCCATTCAGCACGCTGTTTTCCGCGCCCTCCTCGTAATTGACGACGAATTGCACCGCGATCCGCGCGCCTCCCGGCCAGCGCGGGTCGGGGGGATGGGCGCCATAGCCGACCAGATCGCGCGGCGCGTTCATGCCGCTTCCCACGCCGCCAGCGCACTCGCCACTGCTTCCCCCGCCGGCAACGCAAACCCTTGCGCCAGCAAGCAGGCCTCCAACGCGCCCAGCGTAATCAGCACCTTATGCTTCATGGCGTTGTAGCCCATTGCCCCGAACCGCCAGACTTTGCCTTTCAGCGGGCCAAACGCGGTGCCGATCTCGATCTCGAAATGGTCGCGCATCATCGCCCGCACCAGCTCGCCATCGACGCCCTCGGGGATATAGGCGCCGGTGACATTGGTCATGCGGTGCGCGTCATCGCCGAACAGCGTCAGCCCCATCGCGCGCAGCCCCGCCGCCACCGCCCGGCCGGCACTGGCATGACGCGCAAACCGCGCCGGCAATCCCTCGCCCAGCGCCACCCGCGCACATTCCCGCGCCGCATAGAGCATCGAGGTCGCCTCGGTATGGTGATTCAGCCGTGCTTCCGACCAATAATCCATGATCATCGCCAGATCGAAGTAATTGGAGCTGATGCGCGGCCCGATGCCATCCGCGGTGGTGTCGCTGCGGATGCCCAGTTCGACATGGCGGCGGGTGAAGATATGCGCGGCGGCGGCATCGGAAATGGTGATCGGCGCCGACCCCGAAGGGCCGCCCAGGCATTTCTGCAAGCCGCCGGTAACGACATCCGCCCCCCAGCGGTCGGCGGCGATTTCCATTCCGCCCAGCGTGGCCGTGGCATCGACATACAGCAGCGCGCCCGCCGCATGAGCCAGCGCACCCAGCCCGTCCAGCGGTTGCGCCATCGTCGTCGAGGTATCGCCATGCACCGTGGCCACCAGCCGGGGCGAGGTGCGGGCAATGGCTTCGGCGATGGCGTCCAGCGGCACCACTTCGCCCCACGGCGCGTCCACGGTTTCGACCCGCGCGCCAATACGGGCGCAAATTTCGGTCAACAACAGGCCAAACCTGCCGAAATTGATCACCAGTACCAGTTCGTCCGGCGCAACCAGGCTGACCAGCGCCGCCTCGATCCCGGCACGGGCAGTACCGTCGATCAGCATGGTATGGCGGTTGTTGGTGCCGAAAATCGGCCGGTACAGCGCCATGACCTGATTCATGTAGCCGGTCATCTCCGGATCGAACTGTCCGAGCAGATCGGCCGACATCGCCCGCAGCACGCGTGGATGAGCATTGACCGGCCCCGGCCCCATCAGCAGACGCTGCGGCGGGTCGATCTCTCCGAACAACAGGGGGTCAAGCAGGCTCAAGCGATGCTCCCAACAGATCGATGAAATCGAGCATCACCCGCAAGGCGACTTCGGCGTCGGCGAGCTCGACATGTTCGGCGGGATTGTGGCTCACCCCGCCCCGGCAGCGAATGAACAGCATGGCGGTCGGGCACAGCGCCGCCATGCTGATGGCGTCATGCCCGGCGCCGGACACCAGCCGCATCGGCGGTTGGCCGGCCTGCGCCAATGCAACATCCAGCAACGCCATCAGCGCCGGATTGCAAGGGCTGGCGGGCAATTCGAAGATGCGTTCGGCGGCAAAGCCAAGTTGTCGGGTGGCGGCGATTACAGCGAGCCGACCAAGCAGCCTCTCGGCGGCTAAAGCATGGCGAGCCGGGTCACCTGAGCGGATATCGATGGTGAACCGGACATCGCCGGCAATGACATTGGCCGCGCCCGGATGGGCAACGATCTGCCCGACCGTGGCGACCAGATCGGACGCGTCCTCACGCGCGAGGCTCTCCACAGCCAGCATCATTTCGGCTGCGCCCGCCAGCGCATCACGCCGCAGCGGCATGGAACTGGTGCCGGCATGGCCCGCAGTACCGGTCAGCTGCACCATGTACCGGTGCTGCGCGGCAACACCCGTCACGACCCCGACCGCCAGCCCTTTTGCTTCGAGCACCGGGCCTTGTTCGATGTGCGCTTCCAGATAGGCGAGGGTCGAGCCCGGCGCACGCGCTGCGCTCATGAACGCCGCTGGATCGATTCCGGCATCGACCAGCGCGACCCCAGCGGCATCGGCAATCGCCAGCGCGCTCACATCCAGCGTACCCGCCACCGCCCGGCTGGTGAGCATGGCGGTGGGAAAGCGCGAACCCTCCTCGTCACCAAAGGCAATAACCTCGATCGCGAAGGCCATCCGCCGTCCGGCGTCATGCAGCGCGGCCACCGCCTCCACTCCCAGCATGATCCCCAGCGGTCCGTCATAGCGCCCACCATCACGCACGCTATCGAGATGGCTACCGATGAGCAGGGCAGGGGCCTCGAGAGTTTGCCCTTCGTAACGCCCGATCAGATTAGCCGCGCCATCGCGGCGCACGCTCATGCCCGCGTCCCGCATCCACTCCGCCAGTTGCTCCTGCGCAGCGTGATAGGCGGGCGTCAGATAGGCGCGGAACAACCCGCCCGCCATGTCGCTGAACGGTGCCACGCCTAAGGCGTCGCACCGCGCGACTGCCCTTGCTCCGCCTACCATGCCGCCACCATGCCATCGCTGCGCGGATCGGTGGCGCCCTCCAGCCGGCCATCGCCGTGCCGCACGATCGCCCCGGCATGGCCCATGGTCGGGGTCAGCGCGCCGACCCGCTCGACATCGTGGCCTGCCGCAATCAGGCTGGCATACAGCGCCGGATCGAAGCCATCTTCGAGCTTGAGCGTAGTGCTTTGCTCGCCCCAGGTCCGCCCCAGCAGCCAGCGCGGCCGGTTGATCGCGTCCTGCAGATCGACGCCATAGCGCGCATAGCGGGTGAACAGCGCCGCCTGAGTCTGCGGCTGCCCCTCGCCGCCCATCGTGCCATAAGCCATCACCCGGCCATCGTCGAAACGCGCCAGCGCCGGGTTGAGCGTGTGGAACGGCTTGCGACCAGGCTTGAGCGCGTTCCACCCACCAGCCGCCAGGCGAAAGCTGCTGCCGCGATTCTGCCAGACGATGCCGGTCTGCGGCAGCACCACGCCAGAACCGAACTCGTGATAGGTCGACTGGATCGCGCTGACCACCCGGCCTTCGCCGTCGGCCACGCCGAACCAGCAGGTATCCCCCCATTGCGGCGGCTGCGGCCACGGCAGGGCCAGGGTAGGATCGATGCGCCCGGCGATCTCGGCCAGCGCGGCCGGGTCGTCGAGCAGGCCCTGCCAGTCGAAGTCGTGATAAGCCGGGTCGCCGACATGCCGGTCCCGCAGCAGGAACGCCTGTTTGGTGGCCTCGACCAGCCCATGAACGTGGTCGAACCCGTCCACCGTTCCTGCCGCAAGCTTGTCGAACAGCGCCAGGATCATCAGCGAGGCAAAGCCCTGCGTCGGCGGCGCGCTGTTATAAAGCCGCGCGCCGGCAATGGCGGTGTGCAGCGGCGCGGGCCGGGTTGCGCCATGCGCAGTCAGGTCGAGATGGCTGATCGGGCTGCCCAGCGCCGCCAGATCCTCGGCTATCAGCTTTGCCAGTTCGCCGCTGTAGAAATCATCAAGCCCACGCGCCGCCAAATGGCGCAACGTCTGTGCCAGCGAGGCTTGCCGCAGCGTTTCGCCCTCCACCAAAGGCCGCTCGTCAGGCTCGAAAATCGAGGCATAGGAACCCGGATGGCCGCGCAGTTCTTCACTCTTTGCTTCCGCTATAGCCGCACCGCCGGCGGTGACCGCAACCCCGACTTCGGCATGGTCGATGGCGTCGCGCAGCAATCGGCTCAACGGCAGCGTGCCGCCGGCGGTCTTGAGCACCGATCGCCAGGCCGATACCGCGCCCGCCACGGTATTGGCCGCCATCGGGCCTCGGATGGGCACGGCGTCGAACCCGGCATAATAGGCCAGATCGGCCTTCGCCGCCGCGCCGCCGACGCCATGCACGGAATGCACCCGGCCCCCGCTCGAACCAGGCTCGGCGATCAGCCAGAAGCCGTCGCCGCCGATGCCGGTCATATGCGGATAGACGGCGGCCAGCGTCGCTGCGACCGCTACGCTGGCCTCGGCGGCGTTGCCACCATCGCGCAGCACGTCCAGCCCGGCTTCGGCGGCCAGGTAATGCGGCGCGGTGACCATGCCATTGCGGCCGCTGACGGTAGTGAGGGTCGGGGCCATCATGCTGCACTCATCCAGGCAAATCGCAGCACGAACAGCGCGGCGAGCAAATATAGGAACCAGTCGGCGCGCGTTGCCCGCCCACGCAGCAGTTTCAGCGCGGCGTGAGCGGTGATGCCGAAGGCAAGCCCGTTCGCGATCGAAAAGGTCAGCGGGATCAGCGCCACGGTCAGGAACGCCGGGACGCCGGACATCGGGTCTTCCCAAACGATCTCGCCCAGTGGCAGCAGCATCAGCCCGCCGACCACGATCAACGCCGGGGCGGTCGCGGCCAGCGGCACCAGCTGCGCCCATGGCGCGACGAACATGGTCAGGAAAAACAACACCCCGGTCACCAGCGCGGTCAGCCCGGTACGCCCGCCCGCCTGCACCCCGGCGGCGCTTTCGACATAGCTGGTCACCGTGCTGGTTCCGGCCATCGAGCCGACGATGGTGGCGATGGCATCGGTCAGCAGGATGCGGGTCAAATTGCTGATCCGCCCATTGCCGTCCATCAGCCCGGCGCGCTTGGTCACCGCGACCAGCGTGCCGATATTGTCGAACAGGTCGACGAACAGGAACACGAACAGGATTTCCAGCAGGCCCATGCCATGCTTTCCGGTGACCCCAAAGACGCCGCGCAGGTCGAGCTTGAACGCGGTGCCGGTCAGCGCGGACAGGCTGTAAGGCTCGGCCTTCATCGATACCTGCCCGAACAGCCAGCCGACCAGCGTCGTCGCGACGATCCCGATCAGCATCGCCGCGCGGATGTTCCATACGCTGAGCGTGGCGATCACCAGCAGGCCGAACAGCGCCAGTTCCGCTCCGGGAGCGCGCAGATTGCCGAGCGCCACGAACGTTGCGGGATTGGCGACGATGATCCCGGCATCCTTCAGCCCGATAAAGCCGATGAACAGCCCGATTCCGCCCGCCACCGCCGCGAACAGATACGGCGGGATGACCGCGACGATCATCTGGCGCACCCCGGTCAGGGTCAGCGCCAGAAAGGCGACGCCGGATATCATCACGCAACCCAGCGCCACCGGCCACGGCACGCCCATCTGCTGGACCACGGTAAAGCTGAAATAGGCGTTCAGCCCCATGCCCGGCGCCAGCGCCAGCGGGGTGTTGGCGACCAGCCCCATCAGGATCGAGCCGAAGGCGGCGGCAAAGCAGGTCGCCGCCGCCACCGAAGCCACCGGCATTCCCGCCTGACCCAGGATGGCCGGGTTGACCAGCACGATATAAGCCATGGTCAGGAAGGTGGTGCAACCGGCCAGGACCTCGGTCCGGATGGTGGTGCCGCGTTCGGCGAGCTTGAAATAGCGGTTGATGCCGCCTGTTTGCATCTGCGCGGCTTGCGGCTGGCTCATGTCATTTCCCCAAGACGCGCAAGCGCAGGCGCCGTCACGCCGATAAACCCGGCTTGTTCCAGTTGCTCGGCACAGCGAAATAGCGTCGCCTCGCCACCGGGCCGACCGATCAGTTGCAGGCCGAGCGGGAGCTGTCCGGGCCGCAGCAATGGTACCGCCAGCGACGGCAACCCCAGGAAACTGATCGGCTGGGTGTGGATGCCCAGGTCCGCGCGCGCCGGACGCAGCGCCCCGTCGATCACAATCTGCGGATCGGCGATCAGCGGCGCCGCGCATGGCGTGGCCGGGGCCAGCAACACATCCCACCGGGCGGTGGCCTTGGCGACGCGGACGCGCAACTCGGCGCGGAAGGCGAGGGCCTGTTCGTACAGCGCCGTCGGCACCAGCGCGCCGGCGATCAGCCGGTCGCGGGTCGCCGGATCGAAGCGCATGGCCTCGCGGTGCAGTGCTGCGCGATGCAGGGTGCCGCCCTCGTAAGCGGTAACGAGGAACGCTGCCGATCTGGCTCGTGCCACATCGGGCAGTTCCACCAGCGGCGCGTCGGGAGCAATGGCGTCGATCGCGCCGAGTTGGTCGGGATGGACATTTTCGCGAAACCGTCCGCCGAGCCGCCCCAGCCGGATCGGCACTTCGTCGGTATCGCCATTTTGATCGGACAACACCTGCCATAGCGCGCGTATATCGGGCAGCGAAGCGGCAAACGGCCCGATATCATCGAAGCTGTGGGAGAACGGAAACACCCCGCTCATCGGCAGACCGCCATGCGTCGGTTTCAGCCCGTAAACGCCGGTCAGGCTGGCCGGCACCCGGATCGATCCGTTGGTGTCCGACCCCAGTGCAAACGGCAGCAGCCCCGCCGCGACCACCGCCGCCGATCCGCCCGACGACCCCCCCGCCAGCCGCGCGCGATCGTGCGGGTTGCGGGTGATGCCGTGGCGCGCATTGATGGTGGCGAAGCCATAGGCGAACTCGTCCATGTTCAGCGTCGCTACCAGCACCGCCCCGGCGGCGCGCAACAGCCGGATCGCCTGCGCGTCATCGGCAGCGGGCGAGGCATCGGCATAGATCGCCGATCCGGCGGTGGTGGGCAGGCCCGCCACATCGAACAGATCCTTGACGCCATAGGGAACCCCGGCCAGCGGTCCGGGATCGCTCCCCCGGCTGACTGCGGCATCGACCGCTCGCGCTTCCTGTCGCGCCCGGTCCGCCAGGACACGGGTCACGGCAAAAAGTCCATTGTCGGGCGCCAGCGCTTCCAGGCAATTCTCAATCACCGCCAGCGCGGTAACCCGGCCCGATCGCACATCTGCGGCGATGTCGACTGCGCGCCTCATGACGTGGGCCGGCCACGGAATATCCCGGCATGGTGATCGAGCAATGCCAGATTGGCAGCAACGCCCGGCAGGCAATCCGCCGGTATGGTCAGGCCCAGCGACGCCGCAACCTGCATCGCCTCGTCGGCGTCGCGAGGAATTGCCGCGTGCGCTGGAGCCTCGGCTGAGCCGGCCTGCTCCAGCGCATCACCCTGCTGCCGCAGATAGCCGGCCAGGATCGCGCAGACGAACAGTTGCAACTGGTGGAACAGCATCAGCGGCAATACGATCTGTCCGACTTGTGCCGCTGGAAACAGCGCGC
Source organism: uncultured Acetobacteraceae bacterium (assembly GCA_964658485.1). Classification (GTDB taxonomy): domain Bacteria; phylum Pseudomonadota; class Alphaproteobacteria; order Sphingomonadales; family Sphingomonadaceae; genus Novosphingobium. The sequence continues at coordinate 103,468 of CAZZYX010000001.1, forward strand.
CAGCCATCGGCACGCCGGACACCAGGCTTTTCTTCGACCCGCAGAACAGCAGTACGATGGCATCCTCGCGCGGCAGGCCGACCAGCCGGGCAACCGCGAAATTCGCCCCCATTACCAGCGCCAGCATCGCCGCGCAGTTGCCCAGCAGGACGACCATGTCGCCCGGTCCGATGCGGTGCCAGATACCGCCGGTCACGGCGGCGCTGAATGCGGTATAGACCACCAGCAGGATCGACGACCGATCGACCGGCCCCAGGATCGCCTTGTTGCGCTGGACGAAGCCGCCGATCCACGGGCGCAGCAGGTGCCCGGCGATGAACGGCACCAATAGCTGAAACACGATCGTGCGCACCGCACCCCACGACGCGCCCACGCCGTGCCCGGCAAGATGCCCGGCGAAGTGCCCGAACAGGCCGAGCAGCAGCGGCGTCGCCAAGATTCCCACCAGATTGGACAGCGATGCACTGCACACCGCCGCCGCGACATTGCCGCGCGCCATCGCGGTAAAGGCGATCGAGGATTGCACGGTGGAGGGCAATATCGACAGGAACAGCAAGCCGGTTGCGAATTGCGGCGCCGCCCAGCCTGATTCGAGCAAGGTCAGCACAAGGCCGATCGCCGGAAACAAGGCATAGGTCGATGCCAGCACCAGCATATGGAGCCGCCAGTTGCCGATGCCCTGCATGATCGCTTCGCGCGACAGCTTGGCGCCATGCAGGAAGAACAGCAGCGCGATCGCGAACTGCGTCGCCAGCTCCAGCGGCTGCACCAATGCGCCATGCGCCGGCAGCAGCGAAGCCAGCGTGACCGTCGCAATCAGGATCAGCAGAAATGGGTCCAGCGACGGGATCGGGATTATCCGTCGCAAAGTGTCGCTCCAGCCATGCCCCTGCAATGCCTGCATTGGGCCTATCTAGCCAACACAATGATCGTGACATATCGTTGCAAAAAACAGCGCGCCGTCGATGAATCCACTCAAGGGTTCGTCGCGACGAGCGAGGCTAATTCGCCGGCCGTTGCGGGGAACACCGAAAAGTAGAGCGATTTGACTTCGGAGCGACCGGTGGCGGCCAGTTTTGCGGCGGTAAAGCCCTTTTTGTCCGGGATGCTGCCGCGCGCGCCGTGAGCGGCCAGTGTATGCAGCATCGTGTCGAGGTCCGGCGACGGCTTGCCACCCGCCAGGATATGCAGCGCGGTTTCGCCCTCGTTGTCGGCATGATTGGCACCCGGCGCCAGCTTCAGCGCCAGCGCCAGTGCCGCCGCGTTGCCTCCCCTAGCGGCGGCAAGCACGACATTGGTGCCGTTATCGGCCACGAACCCGGGGTTAGCCCCAGCCGCAATCAACGCTGCCATCGCTGCTTCATGGCCATTGGCGGCAGCCATCAGCAGCGGCGGGGTCGGCGGGACCGGGGGTGGGGCTATCCCGAAATTGGCCTCGGTCTTCCAGATGATGCGTGACGGCCCGGTCAAGCCATTGGCATCGGCGCCCTTGGCCAACATTAGCCCGATGAGCGCGGTATCGCCGGCGGCGGCGGCGGCATGAAGCGGTTGCAGGCCATCGCGGCCGCGCGCTGCCATGTCACCGCCAAGCGCCACCAGCCGGGCAGCTACCGCAAAATTGTGCTGGTACAGCGCCAGTTGCAAGGCGCTGGCGTTTTCAGGTCCGCGAAAATCGGTTTTGCCCCCCGCCGCCATTATGGCTTCAAAGGCGGGCAACGCGCGCCCCTTGATGGCGAAGAACAACGGCGTGAAGCCCGCTTTCGATACAAGGTTCGCATTCGCGCCGGCCTTTAGCAGGTTCGCCACCGCTGCGGTGCGCCCGGCGCTGGCTGCCCACATCAAGGGCGTCGTGCCCCGGCTGTCTATGCTATCGACCGGCGCCCCCAGCGCCAGCATGCGCGCCACCGCAGCGGCTGGCCCAAATCGCGCGCAGATCGCCAGCGGCATGGTGCCATCGGGTTCGGCGACGCGGACATCGGCATGGGCATCGAGCAACTGGCCGATGATGACGCCGTTGCCCAACTCGCACGCCAGCGCCAGCGGGGTCACGCCATCGTCGTCGGCGGTGTCGGGCCGGGCGCCGCGTTGCAATAAAGCGGCGACCAGCGCCGGGTCCTGGGTGTTGACCGCCAGGGCCAGCGGGCTCGCCCCGAACGCGCCCTTGCGGTTCGCATCGGCATCGTTCGCCAGCGCCGCGCCGACCAGGGTAACATCATCCGCGCGGATCGCCTGTACCAGCGGTTCGTCATCGCCGGCAGCATGGGCGGCGCTGCCCAGGCTCAATGCCACGACGAAGATCATCCGCCAGCGGCCCGGATCAGGCATTGGACAATTCCGTCAACGGCGCGGTGCTGTCGCCGAACGAGGCCGCCGGTACATCCAGCACCTGCAGCATCGCCAGCGACAGGTTCGACATCGGCGTACCCTTGGGCACGGTGATATGGCGATTGCCCGGTACCAGCCCACCGGCGACGATCACCGGCAAATCCATGAAATCATGCTCGTTCGAATCGCCGAAGGCCGATCCGCGCAGCACCATCGTCGAATCGAGCAATGAACGCTCGCCGTCCTTGGTCTCGTGCAGGCGCTTCAGGAAATAGGCGAAAAACTCCATGTGATAGCGGTTGATCCTGGCCAGCTTCTCCATCTTGTCCGGGTTATGGCCATGGTGGCTCAACATATGGTGCGAATCGGGGACGCCGATCTCGGCATAGGTGCGGTTGCTGATTTCGCGGCCGATCATGAAGCTGCCGGTGCGGGTGATATCGGCCGACATCGCCAATACCTGCAGGTCGAGCATCAGGCGGACATGCTCGTCGAAGCGGTCGGGTATCCCGGCGGGGCAATCTATCGCTGCAGGTTGCCGGGCGGCGTCGGTGACCATCGCTTTCTGGATGCGCTTTTCGACATCGCGCGCGGCGTCGAGATATTCGGCGAGTTTATGACGATCCGACGCGCCGAGATTGCCTGACAGGCGCGCGGCATCGTCGCGCACGAAATCCAGGATGCTCGATTGCTGGCGCATGCGCGCCACCCGCGCGGCAGCATCCAACCCGTCCGCATCGCCGAACATGCGCTCGAACACATCGCGCGGATTGGCGGTAACGGGCAGGGGCACGGTCGGGTTCAACCACGAAATGCCGTTGGTATAGGCACAGCTATAGCCGATATCGCAGCTGCCCAGCAGGCTCGCCTGCTCGATACCCAGTTCCAGCGAGCCCAGCGGCGTCGCCTGGCCGACCTTTGCGGCAAACACCTGGTCGACCGAAATCGCGCAGCGGATGTCGCTGCCTTCGGTCTGGCGGACATGGGTTCCGGTCAGGAAACCCGGACACGAGCGGCCATGCCCGGCGGCGATATCGCCCATCGCCGCCGCACTGGGCTGGCCCAGCCCGGTAATCACCGTCAACTTGTCCTTGAACGGAGCCAGCGGCTCCAGCGTCGCGGGCAGGGTGAGGGCCGGCCCGGGCGGACGAAAATCAGGCATCATCATCCCGTTGGGGGTGTAGAAAATCTGCAGCCGCTTGGTCCGCGCGGCGATAGCGGCGGCTCGGGCATTGGGGATCATCGCCTCGAACAGGGGCAGCGCCATGGTGGCGCCCAGTCCGCGCAGCATGGTCCGGCGGGGCATGGGTTGTCGGGGGACGATCATGCGTGGCTCCTCAATGTTCCGACACCTTGCGCAGGGTGAATGGATCGCTGGAAACGATGCCCCTGATGACCGCCTGGATGCGGTAATCGTCGGGGGCGGCGGCGCGGGTGATCTTGCGCACTGCCGGCATGTCGTGCGGGCCGACCCCCCGGCCCAGCGCATAGGTCATCAGGCGCTGGGTAAAGGCGTCGGCGAATTGGTCCTTGCGCGCCATCAGGATGTGCTGAAGCCCGGCCATGCCGGTCAACGGCGTACCATCGGGCAACACCGCCGAGGCATCGATCACCTGCCCGGCATCGATCGTGCGATAGCTGCCGACCGCGTCGAAATTCTCCAGTGCAAAGCCCAGCGGGTCCATCCGGACATGGCATCCGGCGCAGGCCGGGTTGCTGCGGTGCAGTTCCAGTTGCTGGCGCGCGGTCAGCAGATGGCCATCGTGACTGGCCTGCAACGCCGGGACATTGGCTGGCGGCGGCGGCACCGGGGCGGCCAGCATATTGTCGAGAATCCACTTGCCGCGCTTCACCACCGAGGTGCGATTGCCATACGAGGTCACGGTCAGGATGCTCGCCTGCCCCAGCAGCCCGCCGCGATGCATCGCCGGGTCCAACTCCACCCGGCGGAACGCGGTGCCGTTGACCCCGGCGATGCCGTAATGCTCGGCCAGTCGCTGGTTGAGGAAGGTGTAATCGGCGGCGATGAAATCGAGCAGGCTGCGATTATCATGCAGCACATAGCCGAAGAACAGTTCGGTTTCCCGCATCATCGCGGCGCGCAGGCGGGTGTCGAACTGCGGATACAGTGCGATTTCCGGGCGCTGTTGATCGAGGTTGCGCAGGAACAGCCATTGCCCGGCGAAATTATGGGTCAGCGCCTCGGCGCGATGATCCGCCAGCATCCGGGTAATCTCGGCATCGAGCACCTGGGGCTGGCTGAGCTGGCGCTTCTCGGCAAGATGCAGCAGGCGGTCGTCCGGGATGCTGCTCCACAGGAACAGCGCCAGCCGGGATGCGAGTTCGGAATCGCTGATCCGGTGCACGGTGCCCGGCGCGGCGCCAGCGGGATCGGTCTCGTTGACGAACAGGAAATGGGGCGACACCAGTACTGCCTCGACCATCGCTTCGACGCCGGAATTAAAATCGCCATCGGTGCGCGCCCCGGCGTAAATCCGCAGCAAGGGTGCCAGATCGGCGGAAGTGACCGGGCGGCGGTAAGCGCGGCGGGCCAGCGCCGCGACGATCCGCCGGGCGCAGGGCGTCTCCGCCGCGGCGTTGGCCGGCTGGCACAGGAATATCCGCCGGCGGCTGGGGGTATCTCCGGGGCTGGCGGTGCCGACCGGCCCGGTGACATCGATCTCCAGCACATCGCGGGGGAAATTGGCCTGCGCATAGCGCGGCGACAGGCGATAGGACGGCACCGCGATCTGTGCCGCGCGGCTGCCGTCCACCGCCACGTCGAGCGTCAGGGGGCGCGGCGGATCGGTCGGCAACGGCACCACGTCGAGCGTATTGCGCAGGGTCTGCACGCTTTCGTCCGGGGCAATCTGGCGGTGGAACGACATCCCGATCATATGCGATCCGGCTTTCAGCGGCACCCGCACGCTGACGCGGTCTTCGATCTGGCGATCGGTTTCGTTGTTGGTATTGGCGTTGAGATAAGCGGAAATCTCGTAATCCGCGTCATCGGCGGCATGATAGGCAAAGGCCGCGCCGCCGCGCGAACCCAGCGGCAAATCGTCGCTGGCGCGCTCGTTATAGGCTGGCCGGCCCGAATTCATCACCGATCCGTCCTTGGGCACGGCATAGACCATGGTCGCCGGATGCGCCGAGCCAAGCCCGGTCGCCATCCGCGCGATCTTGCCGGCGACTACGACGTAGCGGTCCATCAGCGTCGGCGAGACGCTCAGCACATCGGCGATATTGTCGAAGCCGTAGCCGGAGTTATCCTGGGGCAGGTCGCGGCTGAAATCGACCGGCAGCGCCAGCAGGTCGCTGACCGCATTGGCATATTCCACCCGGTTCAGCCGGCGAATGGTCGCGCGGCCGGGATCGGGATGCGCGGCGGCCTGCGCATCGAGCGACGCCTGCAACCAATGCACGAATTGCGCCTTCTCCAGCGGATCGGGCTGAGGCTTGGAGCGCGGCGGCATCTCGCCCAGGCTGACCCGGCGCAGCACTTTTTCCCACTCCGGGTCATTGATGCCGTGCGCGGGATCGGTGATCTTGAGGTCGTCGAGTGACAGCCCGGCGACCTTGTCGATGTCGTTGTGGCAAGAGGTGCAATGCTTGTCGAGCAGGTCGGGCTGGCCATCGGCCTGGTGAGGCGGTGTCGTGTAGGACATCTGCGCATACCCGGCGATCGCATGCGCCCCTGCCCACAGCGCCACGGCCATTGCGCCAGCGGCAGGCACCCATCCGTGCAATATCGGGCGACTCATTCGATCAATTCCGGTTCGGGTCGAGCTACTACATCCTGCTCGCTAGAAACCAACCGTGCCATCGTCCATTGCCGTTTTTGGCAAGGCCCCAGCGCAAAATTAGCGCACTAGTCGCCACCGCCTTCAGCGCTATCGCCTTCGGTGCCCTCCCGCACGCCCTGCCCGGCCAGCAGCATCTCGAAACTGAATGCGCACAGCGCGGCGATCGCGCAAATCAGCGCGCCGCCAAACAGCACGAATAACAGCCTGCCGCCATCGCTCGATTTTATCTCGCCCAGGAACAGCGTCAGCGCCGCCGCGCAGGTCAGGCCGCCCGCTATCGCCGCCAGCAGCACGGCAATATCCAACGCCTGCGACCGCAGCCGCAACCGCGCAAGCCGTCGTGGAGTTTTGGTCTCACCGACCAGCTTGTCGACCTGATCGGCGATCCGGCCAAGCCGGGTGGAAAAAACATTGAGCAGCGATGCGATCCCGGTCAGCAAAAAGATCGGGGTCAGCGCGAGTTGGACGACATGCGCGGCTGCGTCGGCGGCCAGGGGTGTGGTGGTCGGCATGAGCCAGCATGGCACGGCGGGTTTCGGTATTCCAGCCGGCAATTGCGCCATCGCTGGAACGCAAACCGGCATTCCGGCGTTTCCCGTCAACACATTGCAAAGTCGGAGCGGCTCGTCGTTCCTTGAAAAACGCGCAACGTGTTCCCATTGCCGTTAGCAGGATGGATTATCCTTCTCCGGCATCGCCATGAATCTGAACCCGACGGGAAACGCGAGCATGCAATTTGTCATCAATGGTGCCGATGTCGAAGTCGACTTCGACCCCAGCACCTCGCTTCTCGATCTGCTGCGCGAACAGTTGCATTTGTTCGGCGTGAAGAAGGGCTGCAACCAGGGCGCTTGTGGCGCCTGCACGGTGCTGGTCGACGGCGAGCGGATCAATAGCTGCCTGGCGCTGGCGGTGCAGTATCAGGATCGTGCAATCACCACGATCGAGGGGATCGGCGCACCGGGCGCGCTGCATCCGTTGCAGGCGGCGTTTGTCGAGCATGATGGCTTTCAGTGCGGCTATTGCACGCCGGGCCAGATCTGCTCGGCGATCGCGATGGCGGATGAATTGGAACGCGGCGTGCCCAGCTATGTCAGCGATGACCTGTCCGCCGAGGGTTACACGCTGACTCATGATGAGCTGCGCGAGCGGATGAGCGGCAATCTTTGCCGCTGCGGCGCTTACAATGGCATCGTCGATGCCATCCAGGAAATCTACGGTGACGCAAAGACCGCGCCCGCCAAGCGTGAGGCCGCCTGATGACTCCCTTCACGTATCAACGCGCCGTCGATTCCCAGGCAGCACTGGCGCTAGGCGCCAATGCCGGAGCCAAGTATCTTGGTGGCGGTACCAATCTCGTCGACCTGATGCGCGAGACGATCGAGCATCCCGAGGTGCTGGTCGATGTGACCGGCCTGTCGGGCGGCATCGACGATACCGACGACGGCGGTCTGCGGATCGGCGCCGGGGTCAGGAATACCGCGCTGGCTGCAGACCGGCGCGTGCGGACGCGCTACCCGCTGGTGTCGCAGGCGATCCTGGCCGGCGCCTCGGCGCAGATCCGCAACATGGCGACGGTTGGCGGCAATCTGTTGCAACGCACCCGCTGCGGCTATTTCTATGACGACGCCGCCCGCTGCAACAAGCGCGCACCGGGCGCGGGCTGCGACGCCATCGATGGTTTCAACCGCATCCACGCAATCCTCGGCGCTTCATCGGCCTGCGTCGCGACGCACCCTTCGGACATGGCCGTGGCCTTGATCGCGCTGGACGCGGTGGTGACCGTCGAGGGGCCAAACGGTGCGCGCGATGTGCCGCTGGTCGATTTCCACCGCCTGCCGGGTGAGACGCCACAGGTCGAGACGGTATTGCAACCCGGCGAACTGATCATCGCGGTGACCCTGCCGCAGCAAGGTTTCGCCGGGCATTCCAGCTATCGCAAAGTCCGCGAACGCGCCTCTTACGCGTTCGCCCTGATTTCGGTAGCGGCAGCGCTGGAGGTCGAAGACGGCGCCGTGAAATCCGTGCGGATCGCGCTGGGCGGTGTTGCACACAAGCCATGGCGCGCGGCGATAGCGGAAGCCGCGTTGCTGGGTGCCCCAGCCACGGCGGCGGCATTCCAGGCGGCGGCGGCGGCCGAACTGGCCGCTGCCCATGGCCTGCGCGACAACACATTCAAGATCGAACTCGCCCAGCGTGTTATCACCGACACGCTGACCAAGCTGGCCGCCCTTCCGGAGACACTCTGATGGCTAACCTCAAGGAAACCGTGCAGGCTGGTGTACAGGTCGTCATGAAGAAGGCGGTCGCGCTTGCGCCCGACAGCTTCATCCCCGGCAATAAGCCCGATCCGCTGATCCGTCACAAACATGGCCTGATCGGCGCCTCGATCAGCCGCATCGACGGTCCGCTAAAGGTATCGGGGCGGGCGACCTTCGCCGCCGAATTCCCGATGGCGGGGCTGGCCTACGCGGCGCTGAAATACTCGACCATCGCGCGCGGCCGGATCACCGAAATCGACACCACCGCTGCCGAGGCCGCGCCCGGTGTCGTGCTGGTGATGACATATAAGAACGCGCCGCGCCTGAAACCGACGCCGGCGTTCATGAGCGCGCCCAAGGCTGCGGGCGGCGACGACCTGCCGGTCATGCAGGACGACCAGGTCCACTGGAACGGCCAGCCGGTCGCGCTGGTGCTGGCCGAGACGCAAGAACAGGCCGATCATGCGCAGTCGCTGATCCGGGTGAGCTATGCGGCGGGCGTCGACGGGGTGACGACGCTGGCGCTGGCCAAGGCCAGGGGTTCGCAGCAGGGCATGTTCCAGGGCGAGCCGCTGCACAAGGCGGTCGGCGATGCCGAGGCGATGCTGGCGGCGGCGCCGCACCACGTCGACCTGATCTACACCACCCCGCGCCACAATCACAATCCGATCGAGCCGCATGCCACGACGCTGGCGTGGGACGGGGATCATTTGCGCATCCACGATTCCGTGCAGGGGGTTGCGCATGAGGCCTGGTCGCTGGCGCAGGTGTTCGGAATCGACGAGAATAACGTCCACGTCACCTCGCCCTACGTCGGCGGCGGCTTTGGCTCGAAGACGCTGTGGCAACATCAGGTGCTGGGGGCGGCTGCGGCCAGGCTGGCGCAACGCCCGGTGCGGATCACGCTGTCACGCGAAGGCGTCTATCGCATCGTCGGTGGCCGCACCATCACCGAACAACGCCTGGCGCTCGGCGCACAGGATGACGGCAGCTTCGATGCGCTGATCCACACCGGAATGGTGGCGATGACCTCGCATAACAACATGCCGGAACCGTTCATCCTGCCCTCGCTGAGCGCCTATGCCGCGCGCAGCTTCCTGCTCGATGTCAAGACCGTCGCGATGAACATGACCGCCAACACCTTCATGCGCGCGCCCGGCGAAGCGGTGGGCACCTTCGCGCTGGAATCTGCGATCGATGAGCTGGCGCACGCCATGAGCATGGACCCGATCGACATGCGGCTGAAAAACGAACCGGACAAGGATCCCACCACCGGCTTGCCGTTCTCGCAGCGCGGCATCGTCGAAGCGTGGCACATCGGTCGCGAGCGATTCGGCTGGGATGCGCGGGGCGGGCCGGGTGCGACACGCGAGGGCGACTGGCTGGTCGGCATGGGTGTCGCGACCGGCTGCTATCCTTACCACCGCATGCCGGGCGGAGCAGCGCGGATCACCCTGACCAAGGCAGGTCGCGCGACCGTCGGTATCGCCGCGCACGAGATGGGCATGGGGACATCGACCGCGCAGACCCAGATCGCGGCCGAGCGCCTGGGCCTGACGATGGACGCCGTCGATTTCGAATATGCCGATACCGACCTGCCGGGCGTGGTGCTGGCGGGCGGCTCGCAACAGACCGCTGCGATCGGTTCTGCGGTCATTGCCGCGCATCACCAACTGGTGAAGGAATTGCTGAAGCTGGCCGGCAACGATTCGCCGCTGTCGGGGCTGAAGCCGGATGAAGTGGGCAGCCTGAACGGCGGGCTGTGCGCGCTGGAAGACGAAGGCCGCCATGAAAGCTATACTTCGATCCTGACCCGTGCCGGGCGCGACGAACTGGTGGTCGAGGCGGAAGCACCGCCGCCGCTCGAAACGCAGCACTGGTCGATGCACAGCCACAGCGCGCTGTTCTGCGAAGTGCGGGTGAACGCCGTAACCGGTGAAATCCGCGTCAGCCGCTTTCTGGGCGTGTTCGACTGCGGCCGGATCATCAATGCGAAAACCGCTGCCAGCCAGTTTCGCGGCGGCATCATCATGGGCCTCGGCCTGGCGCTGATGGAGGAAACCCAGTTCGACGAGCGCACCGGGCGGGTGATGAATCCGTCGCTGGCCGAGTATCATGTCCCGGTCCATCTCGATGTGCCCGAGATCGACGTGATCTGGACCGACGAAGCCGATCCGCATTCGCCGATGGGTGCGCGCGGGGTGGGCGAGATCGGTATTACCGGCGTCGGTGCGGCGGTGGCCAATGCGGTATTCAACGCTACCGGCAAGCGCGTCCGCGATCTGCCGATCACGCTGGACAAGTTGCTGTGAGTGCAAAAGCCATCATGATACCCGGTCCCGGTCATCCGATCACGATCGAGCACAATCCCAAGCGCGTCGTGGTCACGCTTGGCGGGCAGGTCATTGCCGATACCACCCAAGCGCTGACACTGCGCGAGGGCAGCTATCCGCCAGTGCTGTATATCCCGCGCGAGGATGCGGACATGGCGGCGCTGGAGCGATCCGAAACGGGCAGCTATTGCCCCTATAAAGGCGAGGCGTCCTATTTCAGCATAGCCGCCGGCGACAAGCGATCGGTCGATGCGATCTGGTCCTATGAGATGCCGCATGACGCGGTTGCCGCGATCAAGGATCATCTGGCATTTTATCCGAGCCGGGTGGACGCGATCGAGCAACGGGACTGAATGACGGCTTGACTCGGCGGGCCAGCGATCTAATTTGCATTCGAATGCAAATAGGAGAGCAGGGTGCGATATCTCAAGCGTGGCGCCACCGTCCAGGCCAAAGCCGACGCCGATCGCAAGGTCCGCGACATCGTCGAGGCGGCACTGGCGGACATCGAACGACGCGGCGATGCCGCCTTGCGGGAGATGAGCATCAAGTTCGATGGCTGGGACCGCCAGGATTACCGCCTGTCCCAATTCGAGATCGATGCCGCCGTGGACAGCCTGACGCCGCAGGAGCGCAAGGATATCGAGTTCGCGCAAGCCCAGGTCCGCAATTTCGCACAAATCCAGCGCGCATCGATGCAGGATGTCGAGGTCGAAACGCTGCCGGGCGTGGTGCTGGGCCACAAGCATATCCCGGTAAACGCGGCCGGCTGCTATGTACCGGGCGGCAAATACCCGCTGCTCGCCAGCGCGCATATGAGCGTGATCACCGCCAAGGTGGCGGGCGTCAGCCGGGTCATCACCTGCGCGCCGCCATTCGAGGGCAAGGTGGCGCGGGCGATCGTCGCCGCACAGGCATTGGCGGGGGCCGACGCGATCTATGCGCTGGGCGGCATCCAGGCAATCGGCGCGATGGGCATCGGC
>CAZZYX010000002.1:0-48254 GCA_964658485.1 uncultured Acetobacteraceae bacterium
CCAGCCTTTTCATCGGCCCGGCCTTTTCACCGAGGAGCCTCGGTCCGATCGATCAGATCGCCGAGCAGCGTCTCCACCGCCCTGCCGTCGATTTCGGCGGCGGGGCTAAGCAGCAGGCGGTGGCGCAAGACCGCCGGGGCCAGCGCCTTGATATCGTCGGGCAACACATAATCGCGGCCGCCCAGCGCAGCACGGGCGCGGGCGGCATTGGCCAGCAGCACGGCGGCGCGCGGACTGGCACCGCTGGATAGGTCGGCACTGTCGCGGGTCGCGCGAATCAGCCGCACGACATAATCGGCGATCGGTTCGGCCAGGGTGATCGCGCGTACCGTGGCGGCGGCGGCGGTCAGCGCCGTCTCGTCGCAAACCGCGCCGATGCCGAGGTCGGCGGGACGCGCCGGGCCGCTGCGGCTGCCAAAGCGGGTGACGATGCGGATTTCTTCCTCCAGCGTCGGATAAGGCACCAGCAGCTTGAACAGGAATCGGTCGAGCTGCGCCTCGGGCAGCGGATAGACGCCCTGGCTTTCGATTGGGTTCTGCGTCGCCACTACCATGAAATGCGGCGGCAGGGGATGCGCGGTGCCATCCAGCGTCACCCGGCGCTCCTGCATCGCTTCCAGCAAGGCGGCCTGGGTTTTAGGCGGAGTGCGGTTGATTTCATCGGCAAGCAGCATGTCGCAAAATATCGGCCCGCGTGTCAGGGTGAACTGGCTGGTCTGGAAATTGAACAGATTGGCGCCGAGAATGTCGCCCGGCATCAAGTCCGGCGTGAACTGGATGCGCCCGAAATCGAGGCCGAGGCTGGCAGCAAAGCATTGCGCCAGGAAGGTCTTGGCAGTGCCCGGCGGCCCTTCGAGCAGGACATGGCCCTGCGCCAGCAGCGCAATCAACAGGTGTTCGACGGTTTCCCCCTGGCCGACCACGGCGCGCGCGATTTCGCTGCGAATGGCCTGAGCCAGCGCGCCGATGCCGGCTATGCTGGAATCGGGGCCGGAGCCGGAGCCGGGCAGTTCTTGCAGATCGCTCATCGGCTCAGGGTCCTTTCCAATTCATGCAGCGTGCGGGCCGCTGCCACGATCGCAGCCTCGTCCTGCGCCTGATGCAGGCTTTGCGCGGTTTCGGCAAATCCGCGCTCAGGCGCCGCCGTAGCGTCGCGCCGGGCCGACAATGCACGGTCGATCGCGGCTTCGGTTTCGGCGAAATCGGCATGACGAGGCAGCGCCAGCGCGCGCGCGATCCGTTCCCGGCAGGCGGTGACATATGGCGGACCCAGGAGATGCAGACGCCGCGCGCGCAGGATTAGCGAGCCGGCATTGGTCACCAGCCGCTCTTTCCCGAAGGCCAGCTCGGGCGAGGCGGTGCGCGGCGCGCCAAACCGGCAAAAACTCCGCCAGCCCGCCGCCACCCCGGCCAGGATCAGGCATAGGGTAGCGGCCAGATAGGGCGGGGTGAAGGCCAGCGTGAGCAAATTGGGGGCATGGCCCAGCCCGTTGAGGGTGAGGTCAAAGGCGATCTCGCGCGGGCCGTTCGGCGCCACGGCGGCGATCAGCCGGCTGGCCAGCGCGACGTTGGCGGGATCGGCCATGCCGTAATTGTCGAGCAGGTCCGGTTCGAACACCAATAACAGCGGGTAATCGGCTGTTGCCGACGCGTGCTTGCGCGGCGCCGCGCCGAATAACGCCAGCCGATCGAGCGCTGTCGCGTCGCGCGCATCGGCAACATAGGCGGCAAGGAGCGGCGCATCCGGCCCCTGCCCGCTGCCGTCGAGTTGTACCAAAGGGATCAACGCCTGGCCCGAATCATCGGTGCCGCTACCCACCGCCACCACGCTGCCATCCGGCAGGCGTCCCGAGGATTCGGCGGCAACCCAGCGAACAGCCGCGTGATCGGCGCCGTGTTGTACGGATACCGATACCCGGTCCAGGAAGCGAGCCCAACCAGGCGTCTGGTACCCGATAATCTCGACCCAACCGTCCTTCGCGCCGGGGGTCTTTCCAGGCAGCCGCTGCACCACCCATTTCGGCGCGATCACCATCACCGGGCCGATCCGGCGGTGACGGTTGACGATGCGCGCGATTTCCTTGCCCGGCGCGTCGGCGGCAGGGGTCAGCACCAGCAGTCCGGGCCGGTCCAGCGCGGCATCGTTGCGCGCCAACGAAGTGTCCCAGCCATCTGCCTGCGCGAGCCGGACAAGCCCGGCAAAACCGTTCAGCCCCTTGCCGCCGGCATGGCTGCCACCATCGTTGCTGTTGTCGAACAGGCCATTGCCGGTGCCGATCATCCATAGCAGCGCCAGGAACAATGCTGCCCTCACCGCCACCAGCAACAGCCCGGCGCGGAGAGAAAATGCCGACGCGTTCATGCCGCCTCCGGCCCGTGCAACGCGAATTGCGCATAAGCGGATCGAGCCGCCTGCCAATCCGCCTCGACCAGCGCGCGCAGGGCATAGCGGCTGGCCTCGACCCGGTCGGCGATCACGGCAAAGGCAGTGCGCGCCTGGTCGGGCAACGCCGCCAGCGCCGCGATTTCGCGCGCGGTGCTGGCCGGATGCAGCCAGCCCGGATGCACTGCGCGGATCTGGTCGCAACTTCGCTGCAAGAGCAAATGCGCCGCCTCGTCATAGCGGCCCTGCTGCGCGAGTCGGTCCGCGTCTTCGAGCAGCGCCGTGGCCGCGGCCCGGTCAGGCGCCCAATCAACCGCAGCCGCCGTCGTTCTGGTGCGGGCTTTGCGCCACAGCAATACGCCAAGCCGCCACCCCAGCAGCGCCAGCACCGCCGCCGCCGTGCCGATCAGCAGCCATTGCATCACCGGCCAGCCGATGCCAAGCACGCGCGCCAGTGGCTTGAAGATGAATTCCAGCATGCGACCCAGCCACTGACCAAGCCATTGCAGCCAGACCGGCGGCGTCCACGGCGGCAACGGCGGCTGGGGCGGCACCGGGCCGAATTGCAGATCGGTCGCGGCGCGCAGCGCTTTCCACTGGCCGGAAGCCTGACCGGCCGCGTTTCCAGCCGCGCCGGTGCCCTGCTGATTGGCTCCCACCGCTGCTTGGTGACACGCGCGCAAGCGCTGTGCAAGCGACTTACCCGCGCGGACGGGCCTGCCGATAGCTGCCCAGCCGGCGCCAGTCCTTGCAGAAAAATGCCAGCTCTTCGAACGCGCGGTCCACCGCAGCATCGCCCGGCGCCCCGACGATATCGGCAAAAAACATCGTCGCGGCAAAGCTGGCGCCCTGCTGATAGCTTTCCAGCTTGGTCATGTTGACGCCGTTCGTGGCAAAGCCGCCCAGCGCCTTGTACAGCGCGGCGGGAACGTTGCGGACCGCGAAGATGAAGGTGGTCATCACCTCGCTGCCTTCGCCCACCAACGTCGCGGGGTCGAGCGGCCCGCGCGCCAGCACGACGAAGCGGGTGGTATTGTCCACCGCATCCTCGACATTGTCCTCGATGATATCAAGGCCGTAGAGCTCCGCCGCCATCGGTGGCGCAATTGCACAAGCCTGGCGATCGTTCATTTCACGCACCAGCGCGGCGGCGCCGGCGGTATCGGCATAGGCCATCGGCACGATCCCGCGCGCCCGCAGATAGTGCCGCGACTGGCCCAGTGCCTGGGGATGGCTGTAGGCGGCGGTGAACGGCCCGGCGCCCAGCGCCATCAGGCTGTGATGAATCGCCAGGAAATGTTCGCCAACGATGGCCAGCCCGCTTTCGGGCAGCAGGAAATGGATATCGGCGACCCGGCCATGTTGTGAATTTTCGATGGGGATGATCGCGCGCGCGGCGCGGCCTTCCTTGACCGCATCCAGCGCGTCTTCGAAGCTGAAGCACGGCAGGGCCACGCATTCGGGCGCATATTCCAGCGCCGCGCGATGGCTGTTGCATCCGGGCGCCCCTTGAAAAGCCACCGCGAGAGACGGATTTTCGGCGGCAACGGCCGTCATCGAGGCGACGAGCGCAAGCGCGGGCTGGGGGAAGCTGTGCATGATCCGCCGGGCGCATAGAGCGATGGCGGGAAAGCCGCAATGGCCCTTGCACTTGGCTTGTCCCGACACTAGAGCGAGCGCCGGTTCAAGTTACTTTCCACGGGGCATTTGATGGACGATCGTTTCAATACCGTCGCCGGCTGGACCCTGGCATCCGGCATCGTGGCGCTGGGTCTGGCCAGCATCAGCGGCCATTATTTCCGCGCCAGCAAGGATCAGCGTCCAGCAAAGATGGGCTATGAGATCGCCGGCGTGGTCAAAAGCAACGCCACCGTCGCCGCCGTGCCGATCGAGGCGCTGCTGGCCAAGGCCGATCCTGCCGCAGGCGCCGATACCTTCAAGAAATGTACGTCGTGCCACAATATTGCCCAGGGCGGTGCCAACGGTATCGGTCCAGATCTCTATGCCGTAGTCGGAGACTCGATCGCGCAAGGACGCGGCTACGCTTTTTCCGATGCATTGAAAGCGCATTCCGGCAAATGGGATTTCAAGCAGCTCAACCAGTGGCTGACCGATCCCCGCGCCTATGCCCCCGGCACCAAGATGACCTTCGCCGGACTGGAAGACCCGCAGGACCGCGCCAACGTCATCGCCTACCTCAATTCGCAAGGCTCCAACCTCCCGCTGCCCCCCGCCCCGCCGCCGGTCACCAGCGGAGCATCGGTGGCCAAGGCCGGCGCGGCGCCGACGGCGGCGCTGGTGGCTTCTCCCGCCAAGTCTTGACGTGACGCAAGTGCCGAGCGGGGTCGCTCGGCAACGGGTTGGCATCGGACAGATGGATAATCCGGACGGGGTCACATGAAGATTGCATTCGTCGGCTGCGGCTATGTCTTCGATATCTATATGCGGACCCGCTGGGCCCATCCCGAGATCGACATCCGCGGGGTGTTCGATATCGATGTCGCCCGCTCGGCCGTGATCGAGCGTCATTACGGCTTGGCCGTGTATCCCGATCTGGCAAGCCTGCTCGGCGATCCTGAAGTCGAAATCGTGGTCAATTTGACCAGTATCGCCGCGCACTTCGCTATCACGCGCCGCGCCCTGGCTGCGGGCAAGCACGTCTTTTCGGAAAAGCCGATCACCACCGATCTGGAGCAAACCCGCGAGTTGTTCGCATTGGCCGGGGAGTCCGGGCGAGTGCTGGCTGCCGCCCCCTGCAACCTCCATAGCGACGCGATTACTTCGGTGTGGCGCGCGCTGAAAGAAGGGGCAATCGGCAAGCCGGCGCTGATCTATGCGGAGCTGGACGACAATCCCGCGCATCTGATGCGGATGGACACGGTCGAAAGTCCGACCGGTGCCCCTTTTCCTTACCGCGAGGAGCTGCAGGAAGGCTGCACGATCGAACATGTCGGATACCATCTGGCCTGGATATGCGCGATGTTCGGCCCGGCGATCGGGGTCACGGCCTTTTCCAAATTCCTGATACCGGACAAGACCGCGCAGCCGTTAAGCCCAGCCGATACCCCCGATTTTTCGGTCGCCTGCCTCAATTTCGCCGACGGCGTGGCCGCGCGCATCACCTGTAGCTGGGTCGCGCCGCGCGATCACAGCATGCGCGTGATCGGCCGGGATGGTGAATTGCGGGTGGATAACGTGTTTCACGACCAATCGCCGGTCCACCTCGAACGCTTTTCGCGCGTCAGCCTGACCGCGAGGAAAGCTTACAGCGCCCGCCGGCACCCCCTGCTGGGGCGGCTATTCGGGATTGGTGGCCGCCGCATCGAGCTGTTGCGCCGCTGGAAATCTCATGCGGTCGAGGCGGAGAAGGGGGTCGGCCGTACGTTCAAGCACAAGCTGGTCAGCTGGCTGCGCCGCAAGGAAATCTATGCGCAGGACAAATTGCTGGGCGTAGCCGAAATGGGCCGTGCCATTGCCGCCGGATGCCCGCAGCCGATGCAGCCCGATTTTCTGATCCATCTCAACGAATTGTCGTTGATAATCAACGCCGCCGGACCGGACGGCGTCAGTATCCGCCCCGCAACCAGCTTTGAACGGTTCGACTTGAGCGGCGATGTGGTCGGTACCCATAAGGATTACCTTCGCTCGCATCGGCCAAAGCTGTTGGAGCGGCTGGCGGGCGGGATCGTCGAGGCTACGCACAGACGATAATTCTGCGGCTCGGCCTGATGTGTCACTAGGTATTACACCGTAGGTCGTTGATAAACCTGCAAAGCTGATTAACATGCATTAAAACAATCGATTGCATAATTGGCATGATTTTTGCTTAGCTAAGGGGATGCTACGGTATTTTCCGCCAGGGCGGAAAAGCGCGTGGGGACGCTATTATCCAAGGAACCGCCATGCAAAAAATCATGATCAACGCGCTGATTGCCGCCTCCTGCCTGGTCGGGTCGGGAACGGCGATGGCTACCGATGCCCACTTCACCGTTACCGAAGGCGATACAATCATCGCTTCATGGGTGCAGAGCCTGACACCGACCCCGATTTTCAGCGATACCGGCAAAGGTACTACCATCTCGATCACTGACGGGACCGGGCTGGTTGCGGGTGACACGTTTATCAATTACTTCAGCGCCGTGTATGCGCCAGAGGTTGTAAATGCCTCATCGTACGCTCTCGGGGGCCTGTACGACGAAAATTTACTCGATCTCAGCGGCCTGCAGTATTATTCCCAAACCGAGGGAAAGCCGCTTTTCCTTCTGGGTGTTTATTCCGGCACCAATGAATTTGACGGTAACCAGACTACACTCACCATCAGCGTTCCTGAACCGTCGACCTGGGCGGTTATGCTTCTGGGTCTGGGCATGGTGGGTATTTCCGCGCGCCGTCGTCCGAAAGTGCGGATCACTTACGCCTAGATAGTTTAATTGCGTCCATATCGGGACAATATTGAAAGGGCTTTCGGCTTGGGCCGACAGCCCTTTCATTTGACGCCTTCTGCCTCGGTTGCTTCACAAGGCCGCTTGGCCGTCACCGGCAGCGCGCCATCAGCCAACGTGCCGTACCAAAGCGATGCTACCCGGTGCTATTATCAAGCCAGGATAGCAGGCGGGTACAAAGCGACGCTGACGGCGCACGAGCCAATTACATCCGATTACGATAACCGCAGCGGAAAACCGTAAACAATCGATTACACATTTGATGTTTGCATTTAGAGCAATCCTCTACAATAGACTGAATTTGGTGGTAATTGAAAATCTGGCACGAAGTTTGCTTTATTAATATTGTCGTTGAAGCGCAGGGCTCCATAAATCCAGCGCTCGCCCTGCGGGCAGCGACACCCAAGGAGATTGCAAAGTGAGAATTTCCTCCGTTGCCAAATATCTCTCCATCCCTCCGTCCGAGATACGCACCAAGGAACTGCCACGATCCTATAACTTCCGTACTGCCGCGCGTCCTTTCGATGTTCAGTTTTTTCCGGAACAGCCAGCAGGCGAGACCGTCAAGCGCGCGATCGATTTGACCGGTGCGCTGTTGGCCCTTATTTTCTTCCTTCCTCTGATGCTGTTGGTGGCATTGGCCGTGAAAGCGACATCACCGGGTCCATTGATTTTTGCGCACCGGCGACTGGGGAAGGATGGCAGAGATTTCTATTGCCTGAAATTCCGGTCGATGGTCACCAATTCAGCTGAGGTGCTGGCAAGGCACCTTGCCGCAAATCCCGAAGCACGGGCCGAATGGGCGCGTGATCACAAGCTGCGCCACGATCCGCGAACTACCCGGCTCGGGCAATTCCTGCGCCGTTCAAGCCTGGATGAACTGCCGCAACTGATCAACGTTTTGCGCGGCGAGATGAGCCTGGTTGGCCCCCGCCCCATCGTGCTTGACGAAGTGAGCAAATATGGCCGCTACATCATTTATTATACCAGCGTCACACCCGGCATTACCGGTCTGTGGCAGATTAGCGGGAGAAGCGACATGAGCTATCGTCGCCGGGTGGCAATCGACACGTCATATGCCCGCAAGCGTTGCCTCCAGCTTGATCTTGCGATCATGCTTCGCACTTTGCCGGCAGTCCTGCAAGCCAAGGGCGCTCACTGACCGCTGCCCACAATGCGAACTCGTTTCAACTCTGTCTAACGCAACCAGCTTTCGACGCGCGGAGCGATGACGTAAACTATTCCGAGCCATAGTGCGCACGATCCTCCGATGAACAGCGCCATGCGAACCCACCCAGGATAACGCGGACCCCTGGGTGAATAGCTGTCTTCGCCGGTATTATCCGACTCAATCCCCGTTCGCTCGCTATCCGCATCTGCTATTGGCGTGGGATCGAGGTCAAAAGGCGGATACAATTTGCTGCCTTCGATTTAATTGGACATTTTGTTCGCTCATTTGCGAAACTCGCATTCGGCAAGAATGGTTCCACGACGATACCGAGCGCATGCAATTAAATGCTTTGCCTCAATTTGTGGTAAATAGGCCCGCGCTTGGGAAAAATAATCTGAAATGACCGATTTCGATAGCATGCAACGATCGGGCGCGGTTGGTCTTGAGCGGTCCGGGTATTCGACCACCCGTTTTGGCATCTGGATCAGCTTTGCCGCGTCGACTCCTGGTCAACGTGACGATAGAACCGCTGAATTGGCGCTGGCGTGCTTCAGCCAGCGCCTGTGACCGCATTCCGTCTGCGCCGCGACCTTCCTGTTGGGAGAATTCGATAGAACGGATATTGGATTGGCGTTGCGTCGATCGATCTGATGGTTTGATACTGCTCCAGTCCATCCGGATATGCGGTAAGGCCATTTAAGCGAAATCAATTAGCCAGGTGATATGTTGTTATCAATGAGTGATAGGCCCAGCCGAAAACGGCTATCGAAACGGCTGCCGGGATAGGAAGTATTATCCCTTCGCGCCATGTCTTGCGGCTCAAGTACCACAGAACCTCCTCCTCATCCGGCACTTGTTTCTGAATTCGCTCGACCAGCGCCCAATAATTACATGCTTTGTCGAAAAACGCGAGATGGCGAGCAACGATGGCGTGAACCAGCCAGCCATTCAGCACGGCGACGACGATTCCGGACGCAAATAGCCATGCCAGACCGGCCGGATTTCGGTGGGAAATAGCCGCATCGAGGGCTGTGAACGCCGCCCCTCCGTTAAGGAGCAATAGCGATCCTACTAGCCACTTTTTCATTAATTTTGCTTGATTTAGCAATACGGTCTGCGTATTTTTATACGATAGCAATTGCCCAATAGCATACTGCTTTAATTTATCCAACGCGATATCCCGATATACGAATTCGGTAAGCCAGCGGTGACGCAAGGCTACCAAATTCGCAAGGATCATAGAGCGGAATCGCAGCAGCATGAGTTTTTTATTCACCGTTAGATTTCTAATATCGATGCGAATCTATCAGCACTAAATTCTAGAGGGCATTCGGGATTATGGCGATTGAAGCCACTATAGTGAAAATATTTCCTTCGCCGTATCAATTCTGGCAATATAATTTGTGATCAAAATCTTTGATTAAATCCAAACTAGACATTAAAAAATGTCGGATATGATCCCAGTTCTCCAAATGCGGATATCTACTAATTTGGAATAAAAATATTTTAATGGGAATATTTAATCGTCTCCAAAATTAATTTATAGGCCAAATTGAAATTAATTTTCATTATATAATTAAATATATACTGCCTATAATTTAGGTTATACTTTTCGAGATGACCAGTATTTTTGCGTCCATAATGGATGATTTTATCAGCGTTGAAATCGGGAATTTATAACCAACCTGCCCCTATTTATTATTATGGCAAAATTGTCAAAGGATTCCATCGAATCGACGTCTACGTAGGTAACTGCTCAATTACTATTGCAAATCAAATAAGCTATTGTTTTTGCCTTCATTATCGACTTATTCTTTTGCTCTGTTTGAATTTAGGGATGCCTTCTAGTAGTCTGCAAATCCAAACAGCTTGATCGATAACCCCGACGCCACCGGCGATTCAAAAGACTGATTCCACTTCGTCCGTTACATTGTCCGCCCCACCTCGCCGCTGGATAGAGCACGAGACACCTGTCGCAAAGGACGGCCTTTTTTCTCATATCTTTCGGTTGAGATGGACGAACGTGGACTGACCGCCCCGGTCGTCGTTAGCCCCGGTGGCGCGCAAGACGCCGGGCCATCCGCTACCCGTGCAAGGTGCCACCAACGTGACGCTGGCGCTCGCGCTGAAATACGACCTCCAGCTCAAGATACTGGTGACGGGTGGATACTATGATCTGGCCACGCCCCATTATGAGGGCTGGTTCGAGATGCACCACTTGCCGATACCCGAAAGCCTGCACAAAAACATCGAGTACAAATATTTCCCTTCCGGCCACATGGTCTTTGCCCATCAGGAATCGCTGAAAGGGCTCATGACGCCTTGGTGGACTTATCGAGCAGACCAAAAACCTGCCGAAGTGATGTCGCCTCAGGTCTTCGCCGGCCGCCAGCGCGCGATCAGGCGGCGTTCGATCGGGCGCAACGGCTCGATCCGCAACAGCAGCAACGCCAACCCGTAAACTCCCCCGCCGAACGCCAGCGTCATCAGCGTCGTCGCGATGCCGGAATATTGCCGCGCGGGCAGCATCACCAGGCCCATGATCGCTCCGGCTATCGCCACCTTGACGATGTCGCCGGTCACCAGTTTGAATGCGAACACCCGCTTTGCCAGCACCGCGCAAATTACATAGCTGCACGCCTGCGCGCCGGCTGCCGCCACCGCCATGCCGAACAGGCCGGCGCTGCGGATGCCCACGATCCCACCCAGGATCAGCACCACCAGGGTGATCGCCGGCGCAACCAGCATCAGCTTCATCTGCTTGGTAAGCTGGAAAGCCATGTTCAGGTGGTAAGCGATGAAACAGCGCAACAACGCCGCGATCCCGATCACCGGCAGCAGGACCGCTCCCACCCCCCGGAACGTCGGGCCGAGCAACAGGTTGGCTAGCCCCGGCGCGAGCACCGTAAAGCTGACGGCGGCGGGAAACCCCAACGCAAATTGCAGCAGGAAATTGTGTTCCAGCGAGCGCCGTGCCGCGTCGGCCCCGTGTTCTTCGTAGGCACGGACCAGCGCGGGATAGGCGGTGAGATTGATGGCGAGCATCGCAAAAACCAGTGTCTTCTGGAGAAGGTCGGCAGGTGCTGTATAAAAGCCCACGGCGCGCGTTCCCATCATGCTCCCGACCAGATAACGGTCCGCAACGCCGGTACCATAGGTCAGGGCGCTGCTGCCGATCAGGGGGTAGCCCAGGATCAAAGCCTCGCGCAGATCGGGCCATCGCGCCTGGAGCGGTCGCATCGCCCGCCATACCGGGTTGAATGCCAGCCCGGCCAGCGCCGCCAAGCCCTGCCCGACCACCGTGCCGATGATGACCCCCCGCGCGCCCAGGTGAAAGCCCAGGACCAGCGTCAATCCCAGCAGCAGCGCCAGCGCCGAGCGCGCCACCATGCTGCGAAAGAACTGCCATGCCTTCATTCGCAGCCGGCTGACGGTATTGACCATCGCCAGCGCCATCTCGGAAACGGCGAAACAGGCGATCAGCGGCACCCATTCGGGAGTCACGCCGAACACGCTGGCGCGGGCCAGCCACAGTCCGGCCGCGACCAGCAGCAGCAGCAGCGCCATGCCCAGCGCCAACGCTGCCAGCGCATTGCCGCGTTGGGGATTGATGCCATTAGGCGCCTTGGGATCGTAGAGCAGGCGCCCGGACACCAGCCGCAGCCAGTCGAACATGAAGGCGTTGATCAACAGCGCCGACGCCGACATCAGCGCATAGCTGCCGAAAGTGCCCGGATCCAGCAGGCGGGTCCACAGGAACAGCGCGAGAAAGTTCATCCCGCTCGAAATCGCCAGAGCCCCGGCATTGACCATCGCGGTACCCCAGGTCTTCATCGCACGCGCCCCTGTCGTTAACCTCCGCGCGTTTCGGATCGAGCGGTGAAGACGCTTTGGATTTTCCCGGTGCAATCGTTATGCCAGCAAACGGGCCGGTCCGCCATTTATTTGGCCGATAATATTCGCAGCAGGCTGCGTCGTGTGCTTATCCTAATCGGCGACACTTACATCCTGCGTTGAGCTGGTATCGACCACCACTGCCGAGCTAGCGGTCCCGCAGCTGTTGCCGGAACCCGTCACATTGATCGCGCTCTGCACGCTGATACAGCCGTTTGCGACATTGGTTATGGTGTTGTTGGAAATATCAATGTCGTTGGAGAGCGGAGCGGATGCAGCGACATAGCCCGACAGCTCGCCATAGACGGTAATCGCCGCCCAGGTGAAACCCACCCGGCCGTCTTCGCCGGTATTGCTGATCTGGTTGTTGGATACCAGTACATTCGCCGCGCCCGCACCTTCGAGCCAGCCGCTGCTGGTCAACACCCGGATTGCATTGAAGCGCAGATAATCGAACTTATTACCCGACACCTGTCCGTTAGGGCCTTGCGCCAGTACCCCGTGGCACACGCAATGGCCCACGACATTATCCATCACCGCGTAACGGTTGCCCCGATAGCGCAGATCGCGGACATAGCTGGCACGATCCGCCCCGGCCGCCGCATCGAGCGTCACATCGGAAACATTGTTGGCATCGGTACGAGAGCGCGTGACGACCCCGGCGGAGCCGAGAAAAGCCAGGTTGCTGTCGAACAGCCCCAGCTTGTCGCCGTTGTGGATCGCCTGGGCGCCCAGCACGCTGACATCGCTGGCCGAGACCGACCCGGTCGCAGTCAAGATCGGACTGGCAAGGTTGATGGCATCGTCGCCGGTGCCCTCGATGACATTGTTCTGGATCAGGATGTCGCCCGCCGCGGCTACGATATGCACGCCGTCGAAGGCGACCGATTCCGGCAGATTGGCCAGGTCGGCAGGGCCGATGCGGGAATTGATGAAGGCAAAGCCGCGATTCATCTGGGTGACGGTTACTCCCGTGCCGCGGCCGTTCTCGATCGCGACATTGTCGAGCACGATATCGCTCGAGCCGGCGCCGGCGCCGGTATCCAATACGTCGATGGCAGAGCCCAGGTAATAGCCCAGTTTCAGGGCCACGGCGCTGCCGGCCGGGATCGGAGCGAGCGGACCTGCGGCGATACGCCCGTTCGCGTCCGGTGTAAGCGTCGCTCCGGCGGCTATGATAATCCGCGTGCCGCCGGGCGGGTAGGCCTGAGTAGCCGCGTTGAATACGGTCGCCTGATAGATTTTGAACGCGCCGGACACCGCTACCGCGGGTACGACCATCGGTCCGCTGCTATCGGTGCTGATCTGGGCGAGTACCATCGCGGAGTCGGCATAACGCAGCGTCACCCCGGTGATCAGCACGCGGTTGCTGTCGGCGATGCGGATGCCATAGCCGGAGCGGGTGAAGAGCAGCGTTGCCCCGGAACCGGTGATGGTGACATCGCTCAATCCGCTGAGCAGCAGCGCCGGATCGCGCCAGTTCGAATCGCCCGCGATCGAATAGACGCCAGGCGTCAGTTTCACGACGCCACCACTGGCAACCTGCGTCACTGCCGCCAAAATCGTCGCTCCGGCATCGCCGGTAGGCGGCGACACCGTGACCATAGTTTGCTGGCGCGCCGCCACCGGCACTTGCACCACCAGATGCACGGCATTGCCGTTAGGCCCGACCCAATCGACGACATGATCGGCGCTGCCACCAGTGATCGGGCTGATCGCCTGGTCGGTAGAAATGGCGGACCAGGCGCGTAACGAGGTGACATCGGCCATCGCCGGCGCTGAACAGCTCGGCACTATTGCTGCGGCCATCAGGAGATAAACTGGAGTGTTCATGACATTCCCTTTGTATGCTACCGCACATACATATAAGGGTTCACTGGATGCGCAACCGGTCTGATGTGTGCCTGGCCTAACCCGCGACACGGACTTCCTGCGTCGAGCCGGGATCAACCAGTATTGCCGGGCCGCCGGTGATGCGCCCGCAGCGATTGGCGGATACCGTCACATGGATCGCGCTGAGCACGCTGACACAGCCGTTCGCGACGTTGGTGATGGTGTTGTTGGTGATCGCAATGTCGCTGCCGAGCGGGTCGGCGGCAGCCACGCTACCGGTCAGTTCGCCGTAGACGATGATCGCTGCCCAGGGAAAGCCGCGCCGGCCATCTTCGCCGGTGTTGCTGATCTGGTTGCCGGACACGAGCACATTTTCCGCACCGGCGCCTTCATGCCAGGCGCTGCTGGTCAAGACCCGAATCGCGTTATAGCGCAGGTACTCGAACCGGTTGCCCGACACCTGCCCATTGGGGCCTTGCACCAGCAGCCCGTGGCACATGCAATGGCCGACGATATTGTCCATGACCGCGTAACGATTGCCGATGAAGCGCAGGTTGCGGACATAGAGGGCGCGATCCCCCCCGGCGGGCCGATCGAGCTGGACATGGGACACGCCGGTGGCGTCGGTAGGCGAGCGACCGACCACCCCGGCAACGCCCAGGAAAGCCAGATTGCCGTCGAACAGCCCCAGCCTGTCGCCAGGGCGGATCGACTGGGCATTTTTCACGCTGACGGCGGCGGGCGAGGTCGCGCCGGTAGCATCCAGGATCGGGCTGGCAAGGTTGATGCCATCGTCACCGGTGCCCTGGATGATGTTATTGCGGATCAGGATGTCGCCTGCGGCCGCTACGACATGCACGCCGTCGAAGGCGACCGATTCCGGCAGATCGGCAAGATTGGCCGGGCCGATGCGGGAATTGATCAGGGCAAAGCCGCGATTCATTTGGCTGACGATCACCCCCATGCCGCGCCCATTCACGATTGCGATATGGTCGAGCACGATGTCGTTCGAACCGTCGCCCACGCCGGAATCACGAACGTCGATGGCGGAGCCCATGTAATAGCCCAGCTTCAAGGCGACGGCATTGCCGGGGGGGATGTGGGCGAGCCGACCGGCGCCGGCATGCCCGTCGCTGCCGGGAGCGAGCAATGCCCCGCCCTGGCCGATGATGACCCGCATGCCACCGCGCGGGTAGGCAGAATTGGCCGGGTTGAATACGCTGGCCTGATAGAACTTGAGTTGGGCGGGCGCTGGCCCCGATCCCACGATCACGGGTCCACTACCATCGACGGCAAGCCGGGCCAGGACCATCGCCGGTTCGGCATAACGCAGCGTGACCCCGGTGATCAGCACGCGGTTGCTGTCGGCGATGCGGATGCCGTTGCCCGACCGGGTGAACAGCAGCGTCGCACCGGAACCGGCGATGGTAACATCGGTCAGGCCACTGAGCAGCAGTGCCGGATCGCGCCAGTTCGCATCGCCGGCAATCGCGTAGACGCCGGGGGTCAGCCGCACCACGCCGCCGCCGGCAACCTGCGCCACCGCCGCCAGGATCCTTGGCCCGGCATCGCCGCTGCCCGGCGACAGTGTCACCACATGCCGCTGGCGCGCTGCCACGGGCACCTTCACCACCAGGTGCACGGGCTTGCCGTTTGGCCCGGCCCAATCCACGACATGGTCGGCACCGCTCGCCCCGGCCGGGCTGATGGACTGGCCGGTGGCAATGGCAGACCATGCCCGCAACGCCCCGACATCCGCCATTGCCGGCGCGGACAAGGTCGGTACCATGGCCGCTGCCACCAGGAGATAAATTGGGTTGCTCATGACGCTCCCTTACATATACTAGTGCACTCACATGACGATGTATCGGATGAATCCCCTGTGAACCTCGCTTGCGGCAACACAATCGGCCTCTCGCTCAAGCGCGGTCGGACGGTTAGAAAACCATTTTTGCGTAGGATTACCCAGCCTGCGGGCTAGCCCATGGCGCGTCGGCCGAGACCCTCCATGTTCATGGAAGACGTGACGACAAAGCACCAACCGAGTTGTGCAGTACCGACACGGTATTCGAATCTCAGCTAAAAAAAGGGTCTTTACTTGGCGGATGAGATTTATGCTGTGGCGCCAGCATCGGTTGCTCGCAACCGTCGAAGCGCCCCGCGCGCGTTGCTCATAAGCTATGGGGATCGCGCCAGGCCGGTGCTGATTCTCGGCATGGCGACCTTTCTTGTCGGTGCGCTGCTCAGTGCCGGCGCGGCGGTCCTGCCCAGCCCGGTGTGGGCCAGCGGGGCGCTGATAGCTTTTGTGGTGTACAGTCTTGTCCTGCTGAAGCGCTCACCCGCCACATTCCTGATGCTTGCGCCGCTGATTGCCCTGCGGATCACCGAATTTCTGTCAGGCGCCGCGATCGAGTCGGGCTCCTACATGACCGAGACCATGTTTCGCGGTATTCCGACCGGCGCTTTTGCACATCTGCTGCTCGTCTACGTGTTGTTCTTTACCAGCGCCGCCATGGTGATTGAACTCGTCTGGCCAAAGCTCGCACGTGAATTGGTCAATGCACCCGAGCGCTGGAATGTGTCAGCGCCGATTGCCTGGCGGGTAATGCTAGTGATTTTTGCGATTGCCTCGGTTTATCTTATCCGGCTTGGTTTAAATAACGGTTTCCCGCTGTTCGATCACATCGATCGCTTCCAATATCTGAGAAAGCTCGATTCCCCTTATTACCGGATGTGGATGGTAAACCGTATTATTTTTGCGCCCTTCCTTGGCATGTTCTTTGCCATACCGCGCTATCGGTTGGGTTCGCTAGCATTGTTATTCTGGATGATTGCTTCATCGGTGTTGTTCGGCGAAAAATTCACATCGCTGCTGATGATCATTAGTATGTTCGTGATGCCCCTCGGCCTGATCCATACTGCCCGTGGCGGCAAGATTGATTTATCGGTGCTTGGGCTGGTAGTCGGCGTAGTGGCGATGATCACACTGCCGGCTGGGCTGCTGGCCTATGGCGCCAAATCGGATCCCAGCGCCGCCGTCCAGCGCTATGGCGATCGGATTGCCCTGCAGGGCCAGTTGTGGTTTCAGGCAGACCGCAAATTTCTCAAACCGGTCGCATGGGACCCCCAGGCAATCAGCGATGACGCGGCATCATGGATCGATGTCACGGCGCAGGACCCGACTTTGGTAGGTACCAAGTTCGGCCTTTACTACGTCATGGAACTCTTCACCCCGTCTCATGAACTCAATTTGGACGTGGATGCCGGCGGCGGTTACGTTTTCGCGTTCTATCCCTATCTGATGATGGTTTCGGGCATTCTCGGCATGCTGGTAGTGTCGAGTCTGTTTGCAATTTACCATGCCATGGTCGTTTACTTGATGATGCTGGCGATGTGTCGGTCGAAATGGCTCGCCGGCTTGGCTTTCGCACGCGATACCGGCCTGCTTTATGCGGCTTACAGTTCAGGTTACCTTTACGATGTCATGGGCATAAAGAATCTGGCCACGCTGATGCTGGGGCTTGTACTGCTCACCATCCGGAAGCGGGCATTACCACAGTCGCCGGTGCTGCCGCGCGGCCCAGGCCGGCGCCATCAGCTTGAACCACAATCAAAGCTACGCCGCCGATAAAGCGGTGTGGCTTGGCAGCCGCCCGGCTCAGCTCCCACGCGGGGGGAGGATGCTGGCCGGCGTCGCCAGCACGCGGCTGCCTGCGGGCACATCGGCAAGCACCAGCGCATGCGCGCCGATCACCGCGCCCGCGCCGATGTGGATGCCGCCGATCAACGTCGCGCCGGCATAGATTGTGACATCGTCGCTTACCACCGGATAGCTGGCATCGTTGGCGTTGCGTCGCCCAAACGTAACATGCTGGTAAATCGTCACGTTCTTGCCGATCCGGGTGCCCTCGCCGATGACGATGCCCACCGGATGCGGCAGGCGCAGCGCCGGGCCGATCGCCGCCGAGGGGGCGATGTAGCAGGCATAGCCCTTGGCGATCGCCCGGCCGGCCGCCACCGCCACCAGCCGGCCCAGCACGCCGCCGCGCAGATGACCCCAGCGCGTCCACCGGTACATCGTTACCACCGCGAAACCGGGATTCATGAACCAGCCGATGATGGCGCCCTTGACCCCCGAACGGTTAGCGTTGGCATGGATATCCTGCTGCCACGGGGCCGGAGCCGCACTCATGCCGGGCCTGCCAGGGCATCGGCATAAGCCTGGCGGTATTGGGCGATGATCCGGTCCTCGGAAAAAACTTCGAGCGCGTCGGCGTCCTTGAGCCCGCCCTCGCGCCAGTCCCCGGCGTTATCGAGCGCAACGCGCATCGCCGCGGCCAGCGCGGCGGCGTCCTTGGCCGGATAGGTCAGCGAGCGGCGACCGAGATCGGCGATTTCCGGAATGCCGCCGGCATCCGAGCAGATCACGCCCAGCCCGTTGCCGAGCGATTCGATCAGCGTACGCGGCAGCGGTTCGGGCCATACCGAGGATATCAGCGCGACATCGATCGAACGATAAAAATCGGCCGAACCGGTAAAACCCAGCCATTCGATGCGCGGGTCGGGATAGCGGCGCTGCAGCCCCTCGACATAATCCGCCACGCCGACGCCGGCGATCCGCAGCCGCCAGTCCGTGCCGCCAGGTCGATCCAGTCTGGAAGCGGCATCGAGGACGATTTCGATGCCTTTTTCCGCCTCGATCCGACCGATAAAACCGAACACCAGTGGCTCGCCCGGTTGCGAGGGGCTGACCCGCGCCTTGTTCGGCAGGTCCACGACGTTGAATATCCGCCGTGCCGGAACACCGGGGAAATAACCATGGCGGTGATGCGCCGCGATCACGAAATTGCTGTTCGAGACCAGTTGATCGACCAGGCTCGAATGGCTGCGAGCCTTGCGCGTCAGCAGCCGGCATTCGGTGCAGCGCCGGGTACAGACATCGCCATTCTTGAACAGCGACACCCGCACGCATAGCGGCCAGTAATCGCGCATGGTTTGCACGATCGGCAACCCGCGCGCCTTGATCGTGGGCCAGGCGGCAGGGCTGAATCCGGTGAGGTTGTTGCAATGGACGAGGTCCGGCTGCTCGGCGTCGATGACCTTGCCCAAGCGCCTGGCCGCCTTGCGGTTCCAGCTGTTGCGATAGTGCCAAAGCAGCGTACGCGCCGCCGAAGGGCGCTCATCCGAGCCGTAGGGCCAGTAGCTGTTGTCGAGTGGCAGGCGGTGCACCCTGATACCGTCGGGCCGGACCTCGAGGCTGGGCGTGTCGATCCGGTCCAGCGTCGCCACGGACACTTCATCGCCGCCGCGCGCCAGTCCCTCGGCCAGCAGCGCCACCGATTTTTCCGCGCCCCCGACCGTGTGCGGCGGGAACAGCGTATTCACGATCATGATCTTCAAGCGGAGACTCCTGTGCGTTGCCGCCGGATTACTGTCAGGGGCGCATTCTCAGAGTCGCGCACAGGCATCGAGCAGGACCCGCGCCGAATCACGCCATTGATAGTGCTCGACACGCAGATGCCCACGCCGGATGCGTCCCTGCCGAACGGCATCGTCCTCGCCCAGCAGTTGCGCCATCAGCCTTGCCAGTTCGGCGTCGTCATGGGGACTGAAATAATCGGCCGCATCGCCGCAGACTTCCATCACTGCCTCGGCGGTACTCGCCAGAACCGGGCAGGAATTGCTCATCGCCTCCAGCGGAGGAATGCCGAAGCCCTCGTAGATGCTGGGAAAGATCAGTGCTCTCGCACTGGCCATCAGCCCGGCGACCTCGGCATCGTCAAGCCGGCCGGGCAGCACGACATTGTCGCTTGGCAGGGGCAGGCCGTCGCTGCCGAAAACATCTACGCGCGTGTTGCCCACCGCCACCAGCTTGACCGCAGGGTCGTCCAACCGGTTCAGCGCGCGGATCGCCACCGCGACATTCTTGTTCGCGGTAAAATTGCCCAACGTCAGGAAATAAGCAGTGTCGTGAAGCTTCAGCCGATCGATGATGCCGTGATCGCTGGCGTGCTTGAGATGGTCCGCCCCGTTTGGCGCGACCAGTATCCGTTCACGTGGCAGCTTCAGCACGTCCGCCAATTCGCGCGCGGAAAATTGCGACACCGTGGCCAGGCTCGATCGCGCTGCCGCCCGCCAGCCGAGCAGCTTGTGTACGAACCCGTACTGTCGCGAATAATGCTCCGGATGACGATAGACCGAAGCATCGTGGATCACGACCAGCGACTTTCGCGCCAGCATCGGCGTCGTCCCGGTCAGGCTGACCGCAATACCGCCGCGCGCGGCGTTGGCAAAGCTCAGTTGATCCCACAGGTGACCATGGCGCTGGCCGACGATGCGCTGCGTGATCGACCGCAACCCGGCGGGCGGCGTTCCTTCGGGACACAACACCGTAATGTCCGCCCCCCCGACGGCGCCGACCAGACCGTCGATCGCCTTTACGATCTCGGAGGCGTATCGCTGAACGCCGCTGAATGGCTGGGTATAAAATCGGCCATTGATGAAAACCTGGGCCATCAGCCATGTTCCCATGGGCTGTTCATGTGCCGTTTTTCGGCCATTTACGCATTTGCCAATAGATATACGGAATGAAGTTCCTGTGCGGCCTGCTCGTTGAGAAACAGGGCTTCGAATCGGGCCCGACCGGCAAGACCCATGGCGATCCGCTCATCCGCCCCATCCTGCAGCAAGGCAGCGGCCAGCGCGACCGGGTCTTCGGGGGGAACCAGCCGGCCGGTCACGCCATCCGCGACAACTTCGGGCAGGCCGCCAACTCTGGTCGCGACGACCGGGCGACAGGCGCGCATCGCCTCGATTGCGACCAGGCCGAAGCCTTCCCAGCGAGAAGGGATAACGACCACATCGGCCGATTTGAGCAATCCGCTGATCTCCGCCTCCGATTTCCACCCTAGTAAAACGACGTTGGCGGGAATCGCAGGCGGCAACGAGCGATCGACCACGGCTGCACCAGCGCACCACACCACCATCCTGTCGGCGTGGCCTGCAATCGCCTCGAACAGGACATCCATACCCTTTTGCCTGTCGAAACGGCCGACGAACAGAACCTTCAAGCGGTCATCCGCCCAGACCACGCCCGTCGGTTCCGGCGATATCCTGGTGATGCCGTTATAGATGTGGACCAGCTTGGCCTTGGGGAAACCCAATTTGATGCATTCTCCCAGCTCACGCCGGGACAACACGATGACATGGTCGGTTATGACGGATAAAACCCGCTCGATGGTGATGACAATACCCCGGGTCAGCCGGGAACCGGTGATATCGAACCCCCAGCCGTGGGGGCTGTACACCACCTTCCTGGGGGCATCGAACAGGACCCGGGTCACCAGCAGGAGCGGACGCAACACTAGCCCGGCAAAAGAGGAGTGAAGATGAACCACGTCCGGGCGCCACGCCATTATCTCCGACCAGGAAGCGCGCACCAGGTTGAACAGGCTGGGTAAGCTTCTGCCGTTGCGACGATAGGCGCGAATATGATCGGACCTGACGTCGGGAATCATGAATTTATCGGAATCCGGCAGGATCAGGCGATGATCGTCCGCCAGAATCGGCAGGATCTGGTTCAGGTAGCTGCCCACGCCACCGAAAGCGGATTCGGCGACATGCAAAACGCGCAAGCTGGCCGCTTGGACGAACCCATCCGCGGATTTTCCCACGGCGGCCACCCGTTTCCGTCTTGCCTCGACTGCCATTTCCACCGGCTCAAATTCCCTTGTAGGCCCGGTACCACTCCACGAAACGTGGAATGCCCGCCGCGATAGGTGTGGTCGGTTGAAAGCCGATGTCGCGCTGGATCGCCGAGATATCGGCATAGGTGGCCGGCACGTCGCCGGCCTGCATCGGCAGCATCTGTTTGATCGCAGTGCGCCCGCAGGCCGCCTCGATTGCCGCGATCAGGGCGCCCAGTTCTTCAACGCCGTTGTTGCCGATGTTGTAGAGGCTGTGCGGGGCGACGCTGCCGCCCGCCTTGGCCTGATTGTCGTCTGCCGGCGGGCGGTCGAGGCTGCCGATCACGCCCGCGACGATATCGTCGATATAGGTGAAGTCGCGTTTCATCTCGCCGTTGTTGAACAGCTTGATCGCGCGGCCATTGAGGATGGCGTCGGTGAACAGCCAGACCGCCATGTCCGGCCGCCCCCAGGGTCCATAGACCGTGAAGAACCTCAGCCCGGTCAACGGCAGACGGTAAAGATGGGCATAGGTTTCGCTCATCAGTTCATCCGCCTTCTTGGTCGCAGCGTAGAGCGAGATGGGAAAATCGACCCGGTCCTCCACCCGGAAAGGCAGTGATTTGTTTACGCCATAGACCGACGACGACGAGGCATAGACCATGTGGTTCACCCCACGGTGACGCGCGACTTCGAGCATGTTGAGATGGCCAAGCAGGTTTGAATGCGCATAAGCCAACGGATTCTCGATCGAATAACGTACGCCAGCTTGCGCCCCAAGGTGCACAATAGCATCAAAAGCCTCATCCTTCAAAGCGGCGTTGAGCGCGGCGGTATCGCCAAAATCGCATGCCAGGAATTTGAAGGCATCGACAACGGCATCCTGGGCCACCCAGGCGAGCCGATCGTGCTTGAGCTGAACTGCATAATAATCGTTGAGATTATCAATGCCTAAAACTTGCTCGCCGCGCCGCAGCAAACTTCGGCAAACATGCGCACCAATAAATCCAGCCGCCCCGGTGACCAATACTCGCATTACCATCCTTTTGAAAAAAACTTAATTCAGATTTAATTTTTTGGATTGCAGCATTTTGTTAATTGGTTCACAAACCCTGGGACTTACTAAATGACGATGACGGTAAATGGACCGTTTGGCAATACTAAAACAGCAAATTATGCGTTTTGCTCGCAATCTGCGAAGGGCGGCGCATCGGGATTTTTTTCTAACTTATTGGGTTGCGTCATAGCGCCTTATTGTGTCGCGCCACGGCAACACCGGGTAAAGATGGTATTGCTTTCGCACGCGCAACAATGTTAGAAAGTGCACACAGGTGGGAGAATGGCTCCTGGCTCCTCTTGCAAGTGATCAAAACCGATGGACGTGGATTTGCGAGCGGACGAGAAGCTTGATTTCGCCGAGCTGACTTCCCGGTACAGGCGTCATCTCCCCATCATTCTGTTGTCGACTGTCGCCGGAACCGCATTGTTTGGCGCACTGACTTATCTCCTCCCGGCTCGCTATACGGCCGTAACGGAGATGACTTTCGCGCCACAGGCGGTGCCGGAGGTCCGGCCCAATTCGTCGATGCAGGCAATGGTATTGTCGGACGCGGCCCGCGATTCGCGAATCGACAGCGCGGTGGCAGCGGTCCAGGCGCTGGGCGTGGCGGAACGTGTGGTCGATGCGCTGAACCTCACGCATGATGCCGTCCTGATCAAGAAAGCGCACAAGTACAATACGCTTGGCAATTTGCGCGATGCCGTTGCCACCGCCCTGCTTGACGATATCAAGGTGCGGCGCATTGGCGAGACACCGCTGATCGATATCAGTTACACGAGCAAGGACCCGCTGCGGTCCGCCAAGATTGCCGATGCTTTCGGCAAGAGTTACGAGGACCAGCAAAAGTCGGACAATCAGGCGCTATCGCAGACGACGTCTGGCCGGATGGATAACAGCACTGTTCAGCTCGCGCAGCAGGCGCATGACGCGGATGCCGCAGTCGCCCGTTTCAAACTCGAACATCGCATGGTGTTCGACCCCAATTCACCTAACATCGGCGCGGATATTTCGCTGGTCACCAGCACTTTGGCCGGCTCGCGCGCGCAACTAGCCGAAGCACAGGCGCGCGGCGCCTTCGTCGAGCGAGGCGGCATGAACGATGCCCTCGTCGGCAGTTCACCGCTGGCGCCGCTGCTGGCCCAGGGTGCACAGGTATCCGGTAATCTCGCCACGCTGGAGGCGCGGTATGGCGCCAAATACCCCAAGGTCCTCGAGGCCCAGCACGAACTGGACGATATCAACGCCCATATCGCCAAGGAGAACGCTCGCGAAGCCAGCGATGCTGCGGCGCAGGTTCGCTTTGCTGCCCAGCGGGTCAAGTCGCTCGAGACGAGCCTAGACACGTCGCGCCAACTCCAGATCGACCAGATTGTCGCCGGTACCCAGCTTACCGGGCTGCAGCGCCAGGCCGAAACGGCGGGAATTCTGTACAACTCGATGCTTGCCAATTCCTCGCAGGAAGCAGCGAAGCGTCTGGTGCTGCCCCCGGATGTTACCGTGACGACGCATGCCAGCCCGCCGGCGCAGCCCAGCTTCCCAAGCCTGCCGCTCGACCTCGCCGTCGGCATGGTACTCGGCTTCGCGGCGGGCTTTGGCTTTGCTTTCGTCCGGGAGCGATGGTCGATCGGCATCACCAGCAATTACGACATCGAGCGTATGGGCCAGCCCTTCTTCAACTCGCTGCCCACATTGGCCAGCGCGTTCGACAAGCCGACCGGCAAGGACCCGGTCGCCGCGATCATTGCCCACCCGCTGTCTCTCTACACCGAGGCCTATCGCAGCCTGGCCACCAACCTGCGCATGAGCGGTCCGGACGTAAAGGTGATCGCGGTCGCCTCGGCGCTGCCAAAGGAAGGCAAGACCACCTGCGCGATCAACATGGCCCGCACCGTGGCGATGGGCGGCGAGCGCGTCGTCCTGGTCGATTGCGATCTTCGCCGCCGCAGCGTTTCGGCGCTGCTCGCACCCGGTACCGAAAAGGGCCTGGTGCAGGTCGTGCGCGGCGAGGCGCAGCTGGAAGACATTATCCATGTCGATGGGACCGGCATGCATGTGGTGCCGCTGGCGCCGCAGTCGCATATCGGCGCGCAGCCTTTCGGTACGGCGGCTTTTGAAAAGATGATGGCGACGCTACGGCTTGAATACGACGTGATCGTGCTGGATACCGCGCCGGTGCTTGCGGTCGTCGATGTCCGGCTGCTGCTGAACCATATCGATGCGCTCGGTATTCTGGCCCATTGGCGCAAGACCCCGATCCGCGCGGTTCGGGCCGCCATTCACCAGATCGAGGCAGTGGGGGGCGAAGTTGCAGGAATCGCGATGTCGCTGGTCGATATCAACGCGCAGGCGCATGTCGGCTATGGCGACGCCTCGGACTATTATTCCGAGATGAAGGAATACTACAGTGCCGCCTGAGCCGGTCGATGCTGGCTAAAATAAGCGCGTTGTCGAGATCGGGAAATCTCGCGAGGATTTATTCGGTTGGCGATCAGGGTGCGCAAGGGGTCGCCAACCTCCTGGCGATCGCGGCGCTGGGGCGGGTTCTGCCCTCCAGCCAGTTCGGCGCGATCGGCATGGCCATCGGCATCCATTATTTTGTCGCGGGCTTTCACCGCTCGGCGGTGGTGTTGCCCTATATTACCGAGCAAGAGGGCGCTGCCGGGGCCGCGGCAGGGCGGCGCTATCATTCCGACTGGTGGTGGTTTGGCCTGATCGCAGCACTGGCATTGTCCGCCGCGCTGGTCGCGCTGGCGCTGCTGTTCGATGTGCTGCAGGTCCGGATCCCTGTCCTGTCCTGGGGCATCACCCCACTGCTGCAGGGCGCGATGATCACCCCACCCCTGCTTTCTGCCGATCAGGCACGCCGCTGGCTCTACAAAATCGGGCGTGCCGACCTGGTGGCACTGGTCTCGCTGGGCAGTGCCGGCGTGCTGGTGATAACCGCGATTTCGGTGCCGCTGATCCATGCCGGTGCCCTGAACGGAGCGTTGCCGTGGGTGGCGTCGGGTGTGTTCGGCACGATGGCTACGCTATTGGTGCTGCGCCCGACCGCACCTTCGCTCGCGCGCAGCCTCGATTGTTTCAAACGCCATCGCAGTTTCGCGACCTGGCTGGCGCTGACCAACATCCCCTATGCGTTCTACAGCAGCGCGACGGTGGTGATCCTGATCGGGATCTTCGATGGCCCGCTGGCGGCGGCGGTATTTACTGCGGCGCGCACCATTACTAATCCGGCGGTGAGCTTTGTCTCCGCCATCGATTCCATCGACAAGCCCCGCGCCGCACATGCCCTCGCCACGCACGGCATGACCGGACTTCGCCATGCCGTGCGGCACACCCGGCTGCTGCTGCTCGCGGTGACGGGGTTATATCTGGCAACGGTGGCCTGCTTCGCGCAACCGCTGCTCGATTTTGCCTTTCACCATCGCTATTCCGGCATCACGCAAGAGGTGCGGCTGCTGGCTGCGGCGTTCTTCCTGTTCTGCCTCAACCAGCCTTCCGAGACGCTGCTGATCGTGTTGCGCGCCAGCCGGACGATGTTCGTGACCCGCCTCGCGACCGCTGCGCTGACCCTCTTGCTGCTATATGCCGGCAGCAGCCATGGTGTCGCCGGGATGGCGATCGGCATGGCGGTTGCGCAGGCGGGCAATCTGCTGTTCCTGCTGGTCGCCGAGCGCTGGGTCGAGCGCCTGTGGGTGCCGGTTCCGACCATGGCGCTCGCGTGAATCAGCCTCAGCCCCCACCTCACTCCGTGCCAAAATTCTCCATCGTCGTGCTGACCTATGCGCGCGACGCGATCCTGGCCGAGGTGCTCGAACGGCTGTGGCAGTACATCGGCACGCGTACCGATACCGAACTTATCCTGGTCGATAACAACCTGCCCAGCCCCGACCGAGCCGGATTGCTGGCGCGCTTTGCCGATGCGCGCCTCATTGGCGAGGGGGTCAACAAGGGCGTCGTCGCCCGCAACGATGGCTTTGCCGCGGCGCGGGGCGAGATCGTGGTCCTGCTCGATGACGACGTCTTCGTCGAAACCCCCGAATTTCTCGAGCGATTCGCCGCCTGTTTCGCTGCCGATCCGCGCCTTGGCGCGGTGACGATCGCCAAGCACGTCCGGGGCGACAATCGCCGCCGGGTCGATCTTATTCCGCACACCGACAAATCCATGGACCTGACCCGTTCGTTCGACACGTTCCGCTTCGTCGGCGGCTGCGTCGGCTTTCGGGCCGCGGCGCTGGCCGATGTCGGCGGCTTCCTGCCCGACTTCTTTTACGGGCTCGAGGAGATCGAGCTGTCGTACCGGATCATCGATAGTGGCTGGAAAATCCTCTACAGCCCGGCCATCGCTGCCGAGGAACTGGAACACCCTGCCGGACGCCGCCCCAAGCGCGATGTCCAGACCGACCGGCTGGCCAATAAATATATCATCAGCTTCTTGTGGATGCCGTTTCCCTGGATCGTCATCAACTACATGCTGTTTACGCCGTACCTCATGTTCTTCGCTCGGGGCGAGGTGAGCGTTCCCACGGCCCTGCGCCAATTCGCGAAGTGGCTGGCACGCGCCGATCGACCCCGGCGCAAGCCCATCTCGGCGGCTACCGTCGGCTACATCCGCCAATGCGGCGGGGTGGTCTGGCGGTGAAGCTGGCGCTACCCCGTACCCTGCTGCCGGTCGGGCTGGCGGTGCTGTGCGCGATCGTCCCGATCGGTGCCCGCCATGATCTGCGCGCACAGCCCGTCATCGCGGCGATGCTCGACCGTTCGCGGCTGGTGCAGACCTTCGACGAGCAATTTGCCGACCCGCCCTCGTTCTGGAACCTGCGAGCGAACCCCAACGGTCGCTGGAAGACCAATTTTTCTTTCAGCATCCAGGATACCGACGCGCCCCGGGGCTGGGAATCGCGTACCCTCGCACCCAATGGCGAAGCGGAATATTATGGCGATCCCACCGCAGGAATGAGCCCGTTCGAATGGCGCAAGGGCCAATTGACCATAGTCGGCCAGCCCAACCGCTTCCGCGACGACGCCCGCACCCACCACCTGCCTTACCTCTCAGGCCTCATCACCACCGAGAAGTCGTTCAGTCAGCGCTTCGGCTATTTCGAGATGCGGGCCGCGCTGCCGCAGGGTACCGGGATCTGGCCGGCGTTCTGGTTGCTGCCGCAACCCCGTATGGTCAACGGCTGGGCGCAGACTTCGGGCCAGCAGGAGATCGACATCGTTGAATCGATCAGTGAACCGGGCAAGCTCTACTTCACCAATTTCAGCGACGACGGCGGCCGCAAGGTGGCGGACAATGTTGCCCATGAATTCCACACCAGCGCCGATCTCACTCAATTCCACAGCTATGGCGTGCTGCTGACCGCGCATGATATCGTCTGGTATTTCGACGATCGCGAGGTTCGGCGGCGGCCCAATCTCGATTTTCATGCCCCCGCCTACATGCTGATCAACCTGGCGGTCGGGGGCAATTGGCCGGGCATGCCTAACGGCGATACCCATTTTCCGGCGCGTATGCGGATAGCCTGGGTAAAAGCCTACCAGTCCAGGTGAGCCGAAATGAACGAAGAACAGAACCTGTCGCGCCTGGGCCTGAGCGCGAACCGGATGGGGTCGTTCAATAACCCCCAATCGCAGGCTGAGAGTTTGCGGCTGATACGCGGAGCGCTGGATCTTGGCGTGACGACGATCGATACCGCGAACATCTACGGACAGGGCGATAGCGAGCGGCGAATCGGCCTGGCCCTTGGCGCCGCTCGCGAGCAGGCTTTCGTTATCACCAAGGGCGGCTGCCTGTTCTCGGCGCGAGCGCAGGCGTTGAGCTGGATCAAACCGCTGGTTCGCCCAATCCTGGCGTTGCGCGCGGGGGGGCAGGCGGATTCGAACCGCAGGGGCAACGAATTACGCGCCGACTGGAGCGGACCGGCACTGACCCGCAGCATCGAGGCCTCCTTGCGCCGGCTGCGGACCGATCGCGTCGATGGTTTTCTCCTACACGGCCCGCCCGCCGCGATCATCGCCGATCCAGCGGTTCACGAGACCCTTGCGGCGCTGCGCGCCGCCGGCAAGGCACGCCATGTCGGTATCTCCTGCGTCGATCGCGAGGCGCTGTTGGCCGCGCTGACGATCCCGGCGCTGACCATGCTCGAACTGCCGGTTACATTGCTGGCCGATGGAGCGGAGTTCGCAAGCGAGATCGCATCGCGCGGCATTATCGTCATGGCCTGTGAAGTGATCGCCATGCGCCCGGAAGACAGCCCGGCCAAGGCGGTGCGGAACACGCTGGCCGTGCCAATGGTCAGTTGCGCATTGGTCAGCACGACCCAACTAGCCCATCTGGCCGATCTCAAACGCCAACTGGAATGATCGCCTGCGTGCCGAGCGGAAGGACCGCCGGCACAATCACCACTGCGTCGATAATTCGATCGTTCCGCGCTGTTCCTTAAATGCCGGTCCGGCCGCGGCTCCGGCCGACTCGCGCACGATATACCACAGCGAGGGCTCCAGCTTGAAGTGGCGGCCCAGCGAATAGGAAAAGCCACCGCGCGCAATATATTGGTCGTCGCGGCGGGCGATCGCAACGTAACCGTCATGCTCATATGTCGCGTCGGCAAACAACAGGACGTAGCGCAGCAACTCGTGATCGATCCGCAGCCGGGCGATGGTGGCGAAATATCCCGGCGAGTTGGCATTGATGGCGTCTTCGACCTTGCGGGTCGCATTGAAATTGACGGTGGTCAGCTCGGTTGGCAGCCACTGCAGACGAGCATCGAAGGCAATGCCCTTGATCGGGGTATAAAACCCCAGGTCGTACTGGTGATCCTCGTAGCCGACTCCGATAGTTCCCCGCAGAAGCTTGCCAAGGTCGAAATTGCCACCCACCAAAAAGCGCACGCCGTTGTTGCTGCGCAGCGGCTGGACAGCCGTGGCGACATGGTAATTGGAACGGATGTACGATGCCTCCGCGAAAGTCGCGATATCGGGAGTGAAGGCATATTCAAGCCGGACGGCCGAATGGTATTCGGTTCGATTCTGATACTGCTCGTCGAGCAACTGGTGCGCCAGCGTGTAGGTGTTCGAATAGGACAGGCCGACGATCTTTTCGCTGGCAAGCAGCCGCAGGCGATTGAATTCAAACGTGCCGCGTATCGTGGCATCGGTCCGGTCGATGGCGATCGGATCCGCCGCGTTCTTTGGGAAAGACCCGGAATATTGCTCTTCAAACGCACGTTCGTGGTGGATGATGCCGATGATGGCACTGCCGCCCGCGCCAAGGTCTAGGCGACCGTCGGTCTGCAACGAGTAGGCATTTTCGGAGCGCGCCGTCTGCGTGAAAAAGCGCTTGATCTCGGCCGAGCCGGTAAATTCCAGAAAATTGCGCGACCATTGGCTGACCACCGCCAGCTGCGGCTTCACCGTAACAAAGCCGTCGGCCACCGCGCCGGTGTTCGCGCCATAGACGTTTGTGGTATAACCGATGCCGGTGGCAATGGTCGGAAACAGCACCATGCTGCCGGCATGGAAGCCGACCGCTTCAAGCTCGGGATGCTGCCGATCCTGCACGGAGACACCCTCGCCACGCGGCAAGTCGAATGGAATGTCGGAGCCAAGGAAATCGGTGATCTGCTGGGCGCCAGCCGCTGTCGGCAAAAACGCCGCGGCCATCAGCGACACCATGACGGTCGACCAACCACGACGGTTCACGCTACTCACCCTTGATCCCCTGGACGGCTCTTGTCGAATGAAGCGGCGAACCGGGATCGTCAGAAGTAACGTTCCCCGAAGCGGATCGTATCGCCGGGGCGCACCAACATGTCGGGAGCGATCAGGATGCGGGTCTCGGTGGCCTCGCCCTCATGCTTGATGAAGGCATAGCGCTTGGCGGCGCGATAGGTGTAGCCCGCCGCCTCCGCCACGGCCTGCGTGATATTAAGCCCGCTTTCATAAGCGTATGCGCCGGGCTTGTTCACCTCGCCCAGGATGTAGAAATTGCGAAAACCCGAGATCATCACAGTGATCGCCGGATTGTTGATAAAACCATCGGCCAGCCGATGCTGGATCTCGGCACGCAGGTCATCCGCTGTGCGCCCTCGTGCAACTACATCGCCGATCAACGATAGCGAAATCGTTCCCCCAGGGCTGACCACATACTCGCGGGAAAGATCGTCCTCGCCATAGACACTGATCGTCACCCGATCGTTCGGGCCTAGCCGATAGTCCTCCGGTGCGGCGCCAGCGCCCGCAACAGGGGGCGCAGCGACGGGCTGTGCCGCTGCGATCGCACCAGCCGTACCAATGATAACAGCGGCAAACGGCAACAATAGCCAGCGGCTCATCATTCGCATCGCATCGGTCCTGATCTCGCTCTTCGCACTTGCACAATATTATAGGATTGTCCTAACAGAGGCAAGTGCGAGTGTCCACTATGATACAATGCACTGCACTTGCCTTTTGCAGCGGGGGTCCGGGAGTGCTATCTTCGTTGATCGAGCGGGACACGGCGCATTCCAACCGGCGCGCGGCGTCGGACGACGCATTTTGACAAGGGCTGAAACAGGGTGCTGAGTATTGGAATTGTGTTCGCGGCGGCGTTCACCATGCTTGGCATCCACCCGTTCGTGACCTATCCGATCAGCCTGCTGGTAATATCCAGGATGCGAAAAACCGTGACCGGCAGCCTGCTAGCCGGCGCGCCCGGCTATCCCGCCATCGCCATCTGCATGTCCGCCTTCAACGAAGAGCGGGTAATCGCTGCAAAAATGGATAGCCTGCTGGGCATGGCGGAGTCCTACCCCGGACTGGTCAGCGTCCACGTCTATGTCGATGGCTCGACGGACAATACCCCGCGACTGCTGATGCCTTATGCCGATCGTGCCGACATCGTCTTTTCCAGCGACCGGCGCGGCAAGACCTGGGGCATGGGTCAGCTCCTCGCCCGATCGCAAAGCGAACTGCTGTTGTTCACCGATGCCAACGTCGTGTCCGGTCGCAACGCCCTGACCGGGCTCGCGGCGTCTTTTACCGATCCGGCAACAGGACTGGCCAGCGCGCGGTTGCGCTACAACAATCCCGACGAATCGGCGACCAGCCGCAGCGGCTTTGCCTATTGGGAGTTGGAAGAACGCATCAAGCAGGTCGAGAGCGAGACCATCGGGCTGGTCGGGGTCGATGGCGCGATGTTCATGATTCGCAGGTCGCTATACCGCCCGCCACCGCCACAACTGATCGACGACCTCTATGTCAGCCTTTCGGTCTTGATCGAAGGCTCACGGATCGTCTCGGTCGATAACGTTATCGTTTATGAGCGCTCCGCGGCGCTGGCGAGCGAGGAATTCACTCGCAAGAAGCGAATTTCCTGCCAGGCATGGAACGTCCATCGCGCGCTTTGGCCGGAGCTGAGGACCATGCCCCCGCTGCGGCTCTATGGCTATCTGTCGCACCGGGTGCTGAAGTGGCTGACGCCATTGCTCGCGACCATTGCGGGGCTGGGCTATGTCGCGGCGTTAGTGAGCCTGATCGGCCTTGCCGGTGCGGCGCTGGTAGTCGGGGCAGGCTGTGGGCTGGTGGCCCTTGGCTATGTGCTGGATTTTCCGCCCGCAGCGCTGGCGCTATCGGTGCTATACAGTCTGGCGGGGGTCGGCGTCGGGCTGTTTGAATCGATCGTCAAAGGGCAGACCTACACGATCTGGAAACCGGCGGATTCGGTGCGTGGTGAAGCACCCTTGCGCGAGAACCTGACCGCCGGCGAACCGGATTTTTCCTGATCACGACGAACGGATGAAATTCATGTTGGATGGCACGGCCCAATCCAGAGCATTGGCGCAAGCGAGCCGGAGCGCTTCCGGACTGGATCGCGGATTCGGCGCTTCGTCTTCAGGCAGGCGGCAGCTGAGGCCCGCACGGGCATCTCGCAAGACCATCGAGATACGCGACCGAGCCATTTTCATCGCCTTCATCGCGATAACCATCGCGGTGACTTTCCTGCAGTGCTTCGGCGTTCCGCTTGGCAACGACGCCGCCGTTCCGGTTGCAGTGCCGGTGATGGCGCTCAGCCTGGCGGCGCTGTGCTATTTCGTGCCACCCCGGATCGATCCGCTGCGCCTCGGCCTGTATATGGTGTTTATAATCGCCGCAGGCGCCGCCACCGGATTGTTCGCGGACCGCTATTCGCCGGTCAGCCTGGCGCTGCTCGTTTTGCTGTACGCCCCCTTTGCCCTGTCCTTTCCCACCAGCGAGGCCAATTTCCACCGCTGCCTGAATTTCTTCAGCAATGTCATGATGGCGTTGGCCGTGGTCGAATTTGCGCAGCATGCGATCCAGATCGTCGCTGGGCCGCGGGCTTGGCCAAACCTCTACCAGTTGCTACCCAAGTCGATGTTGATACCCTATTTCAACTATCTGCAGCCGCTGGTCTGGCATTCGCACTTCGCCAAGCCACAGGCGTTCGTGTTCCTCGAAACGTCGTTCCTGTCCCAGTATCTGGCGTTGGCCCTGGCGATCGAGATTGTCGTATTTCGGCGACCTAAACGCGTTGCTCTGTTCGCGGCGGCCTTGTTCGCAACCTTCGCCGGCACCGGCATCCTGCTGATTGCGGTAGCTTTGCCGGTACTGGTCGGCCGGATGAGCTTTCGCAACAAACTGATCATCGTCACGATCCTGCTGGTCGTCGCCGGCCTTGCCGACGAAGCCGGCTGGCTCAATACGGTGGGGGGGCGCGTCACCGAATACCAGAAAACCGGCGGCAGTGCGAACCATCGCTTTATCGAGCCGTTCGACCGC
Source organism: uncultured Acetobacteraceae bacterium (assembly GCA_964658485.1). Classification (GTDB taxonomy): domain Bacteria; phylum Pseudomonadota; class Alphaproteobacteria; order Sphingomonadales; family Sphingomonadaceae; genus Novosphingobium. Next base: position 33,248 of record CAZZYX010000002.1, read on the forward strand.
ATGGTCGCTTTCCTGGGCAAACCAGGCGCGATCTATAGCGGCATCGGCGCCGGCCAGATCGAGAAAACCGATAACCATCAGTTCTGGCCGATCGCCAAGGCAACGATCGAATATGGGCTGATCGCCGGGACGGCGTTCTATGCCTATTTCGTCTATGCGCTGTTCGATCATCCCCCGTCTCGCCGGTTGGCCGTGACATTGCTGCTGTGGTTCACATTCGAGGGGTCCCTGCTGACTGCAGTAAACCCGATAACCTGCGTACTGCTGTCCAGCCTGTTCGTGATCGAACGCGACCGTCCAGCGGGTAGGCGGCGGCGCCGGTCGCGAACGGCCATGCCTGCCAACTCGCCCGAGCCGAGGATATGACTGCCGCGTCTCGGAAACCAGCCATCGCGGCACCGGGTACGGGCGGTCGCCTTGCCTATGCGATCGGCGACATCCACGGTCGCGACGATCTGCTCGCGCCTCTGCTCGAATACATCGCTGCCGATGCTGCCGGGCACCGCCGGCAGTCTGCGCCGCTGCTGGTGCTGCTGGGCGATTACGTCGATCGCGGCCGCCAGTCGCCGCAGGTGCTCGACCGGTTGCTTGCGTTGCGAGCCAGCACCGATTTCGAGTTGCATTTGCTGTGCGGAAATCACGAGCAGGCCATGCTCGATTTTATCGATGGACGCAGTTCGGGACGCGGCTGGGTTCGTTTCGGCGGGCGTAGCACGATGGAATCCTACGGCGTGCAGGCGCCGCTAAATGAGAGCGACAACGACGGCTGGAAGCGCGCACGCGCAGCCTTTATCGCGGCAGTGCCAGAGGCGCATGTTGCGCTGCTCCGTCACCTGGAACTCACCCTGATCTGCGGCGAACTGCTGTTCGTCCATGCCGGCGTGCGGCCGGGCGTGGCGCTCGACGCGCAAGTGCGGGAAGATCTGCTCGGCATCCGCAGCGACTTTCTCGATGCCGAGGAAGGGTTCGATTACTTCGTCGTCCATGGTCATACCCCGGTCGAACAATGCGACCTGAGATCCGGGCGCCTTAATCTCGATACCGGCGCCTATATGACCGGCCGGTTGAGTGCGGCTCGCTTCGACGGCGGCGCACCGGTCATTCTTGGCGCGCCGCGCCAAATGGCGAACCCTGCGCCCGCAATCTGCTAAAGCGTGACTCCAAAAAGTGGGGCACCGGTTTTGTTCTTAAATCACGCGAAACAACGATGCTGGAGCAAGCTGCGGTTCTATCTTATCGCAGCTTGCTCCAGCCGTTCCCTCGGGTGCCGTGCCGATTGGTAATTCCATGGGCGCCGGTTGAAACTCTTTTAAGCATTCGTCGTTTACCCTGGCATCATGGGTTTCACGGCAATGTATCACGATTTCAAGGAGCAGCTCGCTGGCGCGGCGGGTGAAAATCACGCGCTGCTCCACGTCAACATCGGCTTGGCGATCTATCTACTGTTCCAGGTCGTCATGGGCACGCGACGCGGCTCGCTGCCAACGTTTGCTTTGCTTGCAGCTTTTGTCGCGTGCAATATCGTGATGAACCGGTTGTATTTCGGCAGCTGGCGGATAGGCATTTCGCTGCAAGAGATGGCACTGACGCTGCTGTGGCCAACGCTGCTCATCATGGCGGGCCAATTTCGGCGGTGGCGCTGGCGCGCCGCACAACCTCGGGTCAAGCCCAGGTTCGCGCTGAGCCTGGTACCCGCGCCGCCTCCGGTGGCGACGAAAACAGCTATCCCCACGCCACTGCGGCAACCGCCTCGTCTTCGGGTCTTTCCCGGCTACGTCAAGCGAGGACCGGCCTGAACCCGGCCATACGATCCGCTCACGGGCAGGTCTTCCCGACCCCGACATACATCTTGAACTGGCCCAGCGTCTTTTTGCTCAAACTCGGCTTGGCGGTGATCTTGTACTGTTGCCCCTGGACGAGCGATACACGGGCGCTGGCGTCGGCGGAGATCGGTCCGGTCCCCCGGCTCTCCCGCGAATAGGCGACCGGAATACCATCGCGCATCACGGTAATGGCAAAAGTTCCAGTGTCCGCACTGTCGGCATTGCCGCTGACCTTGATGACTGCGATCGCCGGCTGGCGCACCGACAGCCATGCTGTCAGCCGGTTGTCATCGGCGCGAGTACCACGCCGGGCGTCAATCGCGCGATAGATGCACTGCGACGGCTCTGGCCGCATGGCCGTGTCATCCGCAAGCGCCGCTTTCGCGGCTGCCGGGACCGGGCTGCCAGTCTGAGCCGCTGCCGCCTGAGGCAACGCGACCGCCGCACCGCACAGCCAGGCCACGGCAAATATCGCAGCGGCGGCTCGTCTCGCAGATGTTGTCATGAACCCCAATACTCCCGAACCGCCGTGATGGCTATACAGCGCCGGTCAGGCCCCGTTGTCGGACCCGATATACTCGTAAAGGTTTATCCGGTTCTGGATATCGGCCAAAATCGTCGCAACCTCGGTCTGGCGCGCCGAATATAGAGTTCGCTCGGCGGTCAGCGCGTTTAGGAAAGTGTCGCTACCCGACTGGTATAAGGCCGTGGACAGCTGGTAGCTGCGGTTTGCCGCAAGGACCAGTTGTTGCTGTGCCGCCCGCTGCCGGGTGATCGTGCCGCGCCTGGCCAGCCCGTCCGCGACTTCCCGAAAAGCGGTCTGCACGGTGTAGTCATATTGCGCCGCATAGTAATCGCGCTGCGACTTGGCATATGCGAGGTTGCCGCGATTCGCCCCGCCCAGGATCGGCAGCGAAGCCTGCGGCGTCGCCGAAAAGCTCAACGCGCCCCCGGTAAATAAATTGCTCAGCGCAGTGCTGGCGACGCCGATCGCCGAAGTCAGCGTGATCGTCGGGAAGAATGACGCGCGCGTCGCACCGATGTCGGCGTTCTCCGCCTTGACCAGATGCTCGGCCTCGAGAACGTCGGGGCGCTCTAGCAGCACGGCCGAGGAGAGACCGGCAGGCACATTGGCGATGGTGCCATCGAGTTCGGACAACGAGCCGGGCAACAGCGCATCGTCGATGGGTGCGCCGACGACCAGTTGCAGCGCGTTGCGGTCCTGTGCGACCTGGGTCGTGTCCGCCTCGATGTCGGATTGCGCCTGTGCCACGATCGTGATCGCGTTCTGGATATCGACCGCACTGTCGAGCCCCGCATTGAACAGCGAGCGGGTCAGTTCGAGCGTGCGGTTGCCGGTCCTGAGCGTGTCGCGGGCGATGTTCAGAAGGTCGGTATCAGAGGCGAGCGTCGCGTAGTTCGTCGCGGTTTCGGCGATGATCGTCAGCCGGGCCGAGCGAGTGCCCGCCGCGGTCGAGAGATATTGCTCGAATGCGGCGCGGCTGAGATTCTTGAGCCGGCCGAACAGGTCTATCTCGAAGCTGCTGATACCGACATTCGCATCATAACTATTTGAATTATTGCGAGAATTTGTGATGCCGCGATCGACCGTCGCCGTAGCGTCGCCGGTCAGCGTCGGCAATTGGGCCGCGCGCTGGATATGATATTGGGCGCGCGCCGAGGCGACGCTGGCCACCGAAGCACGCAGCGAGCGATTGCCGGCAAGCGCCTGTTCGATCAGCTTTACCAGTTTGGGATCGCTGATCATGGTCCGCCACGGCAGCCCGCCGGGCTGGCCGCCATCGGCAGCGTCCGGGGGCGCATAGGCGGCCCCCGTCGGCCATTGCGCGGGCGCTGCCGATGGTGGCCGGGTGTAATGCGGCGCCAGGTTGCAACCAGCGAGCAGTGCGACCAGCATCACGGCGGAAATCGGGCGGCGCATCAGGCAGGCTCCGCTGCAGCATCATGGTCGGGCGCAGGGTCCGGCGCCTGTCTGCGGCCATGGAATAATTGGGTCACCAAGGCGAAGAACAGCGGTACGAAGAAGATCGCCAGCACCGTCGCCGACAGCATGCCGCCCACCACCGCCGTCCCGATCGCGATGCGGCTTTGTGCGCCGGCACCACTGGCTATGGCCAGCGGGAAGACGCCGGCGATAAAGGCGATCGATGTCATCAGGATCGGGCGCAGCCGCAATTTTGCCGCTTCGATCGCGGCATCGACCGCGCTCTTGCCCCCCTGGCGCGCAGCCTCGGCAAACTCGACGATCAGGATCGCGTTCTTGGCGGCAAGCCCCATCGTCGTCAGCAGCCCGACCTGGAAATAGATATTATTCTCCAGCCCGCGCAGTGTCACCGCGACCACCGCTCCGACCAGTCCGAGCGGGATCACCAGCAGCACCGCGAACGGGATCGACCAGCTTTCGTACAACGCGGCGAGACATAGGAACACGACCAGGATCGAGATGCCATAGAGCAGCGGCCCCTGCCCGCTTGAGATGTTCTCCTGATACGACAGCCCGCTCCAGGCATAGGACGTTCCGGGTGCGAGCTGCTGCTGGAGCTGGACGATCTTCGCCATGGCTTGTCCCGAGCTGACGTTGGGGGCGGCGCCGCCGTCGATCTCGAAGGACGAGTGGCCATTGAAGCGCGTCAGGCTGGCTGGTCCCTTGGTCCAGTCGGTCCGGGCAAAAGCCGAAAACGGCACCATCGTTGCCGGCGTAGACGTCGTGCTGCTGGTCGATGCGGTCACGGCGGTGGTGCTGGTGCTGGCTGTCGATGAGCGGACGTACCAGTTGTCGAGTTGGTCGGGCAACATCCGGAACGGCGCGTCGGCCTGCATATAGACTTTCTTGACGCGGCCGCGATCGACGAAATTGTCGATATAGGTGCTGCCCCATGCCGAACTGAGCGTGGCGTTGACGTCGCTTTCGGCCAGCCCAAGCACGGCCAGCTTGGCCTCGTCTATGGTGACGTGCAACTGCGGCGCATCGGCCAGAGAATTGGCGCGGACCTGGGCCAGCGTCGGGTCCTTGGCCGCCGCGGCCAGGATCTTGTCGCGCAGTGCAGAGAATTCGCCAATCGGCATATTGCTCGAATTCAGCAACTCGAAGGTAAAGCCGTTCGATTGGCCCAGCCCCGCGATCGGCGGCGGCGTCAGGGCGAACGCCTGGCCATCGTGGATCTGGCTGAAAGCCTGCATCGCGCGGCCGTTGATCGCGTCGACCGAATTGGCGGCTCCGGACCGCTGGTCGAACGGCGCCAGGATGACAAAGCCCAGCCCGGCGTTCTGGCCCTGGCCAGCGAAGCTGAAGCCGGTGACCGCGAACATCCCGGAGACCGTGTTCTTCTCGGTCTTGAGGTAGAAATCCTCTATCTGCTGGCGCACGGCGTTAGTGCGCGACTGCGCAGCGCCCGGCGGCAGCGTATACTGGACGATTGCCTGGCCCTGATCTTCGGACGGCAGGAAGCCGGTCGGCAGCCGCAGGAACAGCAACAACAGCAACGCGACGACCCCGCCGTAAATCAGCAGGTTGATGATCCGCCGCGTCATGACCCATTCGACCCCGGCAACATAGCGAGCGGTCATCTTGTCGAAGCCGCGATTGAAACGGCCGCCAAGACTGTCGTCGGTCCGCCGTTCCTTGGGCTTGAGCAGCGTCGAGCACAACGCCGGTGTCAGCACCAGCGCCACCAGCACCGACAGTCCCATCGCCGAGACGATAGTGATCGAGAACTGCCGGTAGATGACACCCGTCGAGCCACCGAAAAAGGCCATCGGCAGCAGCACCGCCGAGAGCACCAGGGCGATGCCGACCAGCGCGCCGGAAATTTCGCCCATCGACTTGATCGTTGCGTCGTGGGGCGAGAGATTTTCATCTTCCATCAGCCGCTCGACATTCTCGACGACGACGATCGCATCGTCGACCAACAGCCCGATCGCCAGCACCATCCCGAACAGGGTCAGGGTATTTATCGAATATCCGAACACCGCCAAAATACCGAAAGTACCGAGCAGGACGACGGGGACCGCGATGGCCGGGATCAGCGTAGCTCGCCAATTCTGCAGGAACACGAACATCACGATGACCACCAGGACCACTGCCTCGATCAGCGTCTTGATGACCTCCTTGACCGAGAGGATGATGAAATCGGTGGTATCGCGCGGATAGGTAATGACATAGCCCGGCGGCAGATGAGTCGTCAGCCGGGCCACCTCGGCCTTTACCGCCTTGGCGGTCTTGAGCGCATCGGCGCCGGGGGCAAGCTGCAGCGCCAGGCCCGAGGCCGGATGGCCGTTGAACTGGGCATCGATAGAATAGCTGTCATTGCCCATCTCGACACGGGCGACGTCGCCCAGACGGACGACCGATCCGCTGGTCCCCGACTTGACGACGATCTGCCGGAACTGCTCGGGCGTCTGGAGGCGCGAATTGGCGGTGACGATCGCGGTAAGCTGCTGTCCGTTCACCACCGGCAGTTGGCCGATCTGGCCTGCCGATACGTCGGTGTTCTGGGCGTTGACCGCAGTCTGGATGTCGGACGGCATCAGTTGCACGGCCGCCATCTTATAGGGATCGAGCCAGATCCGCATGCCGTAGCCAGAGCCGAACAACTGCGTGGAACCGACGCCGCTGACGCGCGAGATGTCGTCCTGCAGATTGTTGACCAGCCAGTCGGCGACGTCGGCCTGGTTCGTGCGATTGGAGGAATCGTAAAGGCCGACGATCAGCAGGAAGTCGGAATTCGACTTGGTGACGGTCACGCCTTCGGTCTGTACCTCGGACGGCAGCTGTGAATTGGCCTGCTGGACCTTGTTCTGGACCTGTACCTGGGCGGTGTCGGGATTGGTGCCCTTGTCGAAGGTGACGGTGATCGTCACCGAACCGGCGGCGCTCGAGGTCGAGGAGAAATAGAGCAGGCCGTCGAGCCCGGTCAGTTGCTGTTCGATGACCTGCGTCACCGCCGATTGCAAAGTGGCGGCGTCGGCACCCGGATAGGTCGCCGAGATATTGACCGATGGCGGGGCGATATCGGGATATTGCGCGATCGGCAATTGCATGATGCCGGCGATACCGGCCAGCATGATCCCGATCGCGATGACCCACGCGAAAATCGGCCGGCTGATGAAAAAGCGGCTCACCCGTTCAGTTTCCCGACGTCACGGTGGTCGATTTCGAATCGGCCGGTTTCACCGGGGCCAACTTCACGGCGGTCGGTTTCACGGTACTGCCCGGCACTGCCTGGTCGATGCCCTGAACAATCAGCCGGTCGCCGGCCTTGAGTCCGGCGGTTATCAGCCAGCTGTTGCCGATCGCCTGCGCAGCGGTCACGTCCCGTTGGACGACCTTGTTATTGGGGCCGAGGACCAGCGCGGTGGCGTTGCCCTTGGCATCGCGGGTGATGCCCTGCTGCGGCGCCAGGATACCGTTGCGCACGATCCCCTGCGGCGCTTCGACTCGCACGAACAGTCCGGGGAGCAGAAATCCGTCGGGGTTGGGAAACCGGGCCCGCAGCGTCACCGTGCCGCTGGTTTCATCGACCGTTGCCTCGGCAAATTCGATCTTGCCCGATAACGGATAATCGCTTCCGGACGACAGCTTGAGACGCACATTCGCGCTCGCCGGCATCACGCTGCCCTTGGCCAGCGATTGACGGAGCGCAAGCAGCGCGTCGCTGGACTGGACGATATCGACATAGATCGGATCAAGCTGCTGGATGGTAGCCAGCGCACTGGTCTGGCTGGCGGTGACCAGCGCTCCCGGCGTGTAGATCGTCCGGCTGATTCGGCCGCTGATCGGCGCCCTGACCGTGGTATAACCCAGGTTGATCCGGGCCGTTTGCAGGGCGGCTTGATCCTGATGCACCGTGGCCAGTGCCTCGCGCGCGGATGCAACGGTATTGTCGATCTGCTGTTTGCTGACCGCCTGGACATCGCTCAGCGTGCGGTATCGATTGGCCTGGGCCTGGGCCGCCGCATAGCTTGCCTGCGCGCTTTCGAGCGCGGCTGCCGACTGGTCGCGGCTGGCGATATAGGGCAGCGGATCGATCTGGTAGAGTGCCTGGCCGGCATGAACCAGCGAACCCTGCGTAAACAGCCGTTGCTTGATGATCCCGTCGACCTGCGGACGCACGTCGGAAGAGGCCACCGCATCGGTGCGGCCGGTCAGTTCGGTGGTCATCGTCACAGGCTGTACGGTTAGCGTCACATAGCCGACTTGCGCCGGGCCGGGGGGTGGCCGATCCGGTTTGCCCGAACACCCGGCCAGCACCAGTGCCAGTGCGAGTGCGCCGCCATATCCTGGGCCAAAGCGCCGCACTGACCCCAGGCTTGGCTCGAAAAAGCCAGGTCGCGGAAGCTCAGACATGCAGACGAATGGTCCGGAGCGCTGAATTTGATGCATGCGTCGGAGGATCCTGCTGGCTAAAAAGCGGTTTCGCCGTTGAGCTTCTGCTCATCGGGACACCTGCGATAATTGCATCGGCGAATGCTATGAACCATCGCCGATGTGACGATATGCCAGACATCCCCTCCAGGAACAGCTGCCCTCTAGGCGGGGAAATCGTCCGGCACAACCGAATATCGACCCGTCGCCTGGTTTTACGCGATGGGTTGTCAGATAACGCTGCCAGCTTTTTGATCACTGCGCTCTACGCGCGATGTTCGAGCGCGGTGCGCGTTGGCGGGGTCCAGTATTGCTGGCCCCGCAGGAATGCAACCCAGCCATAGATGGCGCCGGCATGCCGCAACAACTGAAAGGTGAACGGTTCGACGATCGCCGCGATCAGCGCAACACCCAGGTTCAGCCCCTCGCGCTGGCCGGTCCAGCGCTTGTAGATACCGATCGACCAGAGATGAAACGTCAGGTCGATGGTAATCTTCGTAATCATCACCGCCAGGATCGGCAACGCCAGGGCGAACCGACCCTCGACTACCAGCACCGCCAGAATCGCGAAGGCGGCCAGCCCATAGATCGGCTGCATTGTATCGACCGCCTTGACCGGCAGCATCCGCGTACCCAACTGGCCGTAGCGCCGGTTACCGACCATATCGCGGTTCCAGTGCTGAGTCTGGAGAAAGCCGCCAAACCAGCGCTGCCGCTGCTTGAGAAAGGCGCCGATGCTGGCCGGCGCATCGGTACGGGCGACGGCATTGCCGACCACGCGTACGGTCCAGTCGAGACCGGTGTCCGCGGCGTGGCGATGCAGGCGATGGATCAGTTCATAATCTTCAACCATGCTTTCGGGGTCGAAACCGCCCACCGCCAGCACCGCGTCGCGGCGAAACGCGGCAAATGCACCGGATATCAGCAGCAGGCTGTCGAGCCGCATCCAGGCATCGCGCGACAGGAAATTACGGACATATTCGTAGGACTGGAACCATTCGAACAGTCGCGCCCCCGGCGTCGGCCCGCAGATCGGCACCAGCACGCCGGTTGCCGCTACCAGCGCCGGCTCGGCGCCAAAGGCATCGCGCATGGCCGCGATCGCGCCGGGCTCGAGCAAGGTGTCGGCATCGACGGTCAGCACGATATCGGCTTCGATCGACTCGATCGCAGCATTGAGCGCCCGCGCCTTGCCGCCGTGAGGCAAGCGCAGCCAGCGCAAGCTGGTGCCCCCGAGATCGACGGCTACCACGCCCCCCAGGACCGGCTCGGGCAATGCATAGCCGCCGGCCATGGCGGCAGCGGTGGCATCGGTGGAGCCGTCGTCGGCGATCAGGATGACATCGGGCGCCCGATCCTGCGCAAGCAGCCGGTCGATCGTCAGGCGGATGACCGTGGCTTCGTTATGCGCGGCGACGACCACGCCAAAACTGGGTACGCCAAAGCCGGGCGCGCCGAAGCTGGGCGCGCGCGGATCGGACACCACGGCAGTTTTGGTCTGGCCCAGATCGCGGATCTGCCATGCCGTGAACAGCAATAGCGCGGTATCGTACAGGATATAGGCGACGCCTACCGACCACCCCGCCAATCCCTGCCGGAAAAAGGATTGGGTAATCAGCACGGCAAAAACCAGCGGCACCGCAGTGCCGATCAGGCGGCTGGCCAGTGGCACCGGGCGCGGCGTCAGGCGGGGCGAATGGGCCGTAAATCTGTGAGTCAGGGAGGACATGCCATTTCGCGTACCGACGCCAAGCTGAACATGCTATGGCTTAGCGACCGCAACACACAATTCTGGCTTGGAAAATTTCGGCTGAGAAACGGGGCAAACGGATGATCAGGAAATACAGCGGCGTCGCGATTGCGCTGCACTGGCTGGTTGCAGCGGGAATCATCGTGAATATCGCACTGGCCTGGGTCTGGCCGCACCTGGCCGACGCGCAGGTCCGTCCCGCGATCAACATGCATAAATCGATCGGCATCACCGTGCTGGGCCTGGCGCTCATCCGGCTGTTGTGGCGGCTGACGCATCGCCCGCCCGCGCTGCCGACCAGCTACGAACGCTGGGAGATTACCCTGTCGCACCTTACGCACTGGCTGTTGTACGCGCTAATCCTGGCGATGCCGCTCAGCGGCTGGATCATGGATTCGGCCTGGAAAGACGCGGCGACGCATCCGCTGTTTCTGTTCGGGCTGTTCGAATGGCCCCGGATCGCGGCGATCACCCACTTGGACCTCGCCACCCGCGACACCCTGCACAGCGTGTTTGGCGCCGCGCATGCTTGGCTGGCGTATCTGGTCTATGGCCTGGTGACGCTGCATATCGCCGGCGCGCTCAAGCATGAATGGATCGATTGCGAGCCGGAGCTGCGCCGCATGCTGCCCGGACGTGGCGAGTAACGACAGCGCCGGGGTATTGAAGGCTTGGCGACGGCGCTTCAGCCCAGCTTGAGGCCAAGTTCCAATAGCAATTGGCCAGCCTGTTCCTGCGAGATGGTGGCACCGCGAAACAGACTGGCATCGATCAGGCGCAGCCCGCCAAGATCGGCGCCGCGCAAATCGGCCTTGTCGAAGCGGGCCCCCGCCAGATTGGCATCGCGCAAGCTGCACCCTGCGAGCACGGCCTCCCGGAAGTCGGCCTTGCGCAGGTCCGCCTGGCTGAAATCGATCCTGCGCAGGGTTTGCTTTCGGAACGAATGGCCCGGCATTTTCGCAGCGACCAGCAGCGTTTCTTCGAAGCGCGTGTCCATCATGCGAGCGTCGGACAAGTCGGCACCGGTCAGCTTGCAGCCGGTGAACGAGGCGCCGGTCAACCTGGCGGCCCGGAATACGGCATTGTTGAAATCGCATGACGCGCATTCCGCGTCGGTCAGGTCGGCGCCGAGGAAGCTGGCAAATGTGCCCCGGCAGGATCGCCACCGCGTATTTTCAAGATTCGCGGCAGAAAAATTCGTGCGCGCCAGGCTGCACCGTTCGAACTCCCAGCCGGTCAGGTCGAGACCGGAACAATTCGCCTCCTCCAGCTCGCAATCGAGCAGGCGGGAAGGCCGCCCAGCCAGGCCGAGGGATGCCAGCTCGGTTCGGCCAAGAACCTGGCCGGTTACGGTGCGATCGGTAAATAGGTCATCCATCGGCGCCGGCCCTAGCCTGATTTTGGGCACGATCCAAATCGCGACCGGGGTGACCGCCGGCATTGTCGTCATCGCACTGATTAAGCTTGTGCTGGAACCAGGTTTGCGCTGGATATAGCGGCGCTTCGCCGGCTGGGCCGGACACAGGCTGATCGAAAGTTCCCGTCGATGACCATCCGTCACGCCATTCACGACGATGCCCCGGCCATAGCCGCGATTTATCGGCATCATGTCCTGCATGGCACGGCGACGTTCGATCTGGTGCCGCCCACGGTGGCCCAGACCGAGACCAAGCTCGCCGATTTTGCCGCGCGGGGGTGGCCGTTCCTGGTGGCCGAGAGCGACGGGATCGTGGTCGGCTACGCCTATGCCACGCTGTTTCGCGACCGCCCGGCCTATGGCTTCACCTGTGAAAATTCGATCTACCTCGATCCCGATCATCTCGGCCGGGGCTTGGGCAAGGCTCTGCTCGGCGCCCTGCTCCCGGCCGCCGCAGCCGCGGGTTTCCGCCAGATGATCGCGGTGGTGGGCGGCAGCGAGCCGGCGTCGCTGGCGCTGCATGCCAGCCTTGGCTTTCGCCACGCCGGGACGATGCTGGCGGTGGGGCGCAAGTTCGACCGCTGGCTGAACACCGATTACATGCAGATCGCGCTCGCTACGGGTGACGGCGAGGTGTTTGTTGTCCCGTCATGATCGCTGAAAATTTTTGGCCCGGCTGAAACTGTTCTTCGATGGCGGCTGCCGCCCCAATCCCGGGCGGATGGAGGCGGCGGTGGTGGTGCGCGGGGTCGTCCATCTGTTCGACGACCTGGGACAGGGCACCAGCCGGGACGCGGAATGGCTGGCATTGATCCATGCTCTGGCGTTAGCGCAATCGCTGCGCCTGGACGACATCGTGCTGATCGGCGATGCCATTGAAATAATCCGGCAAGCCAACCGCGCCCTGACCGACAGCGCCACCGTCACCGGCCACGCTGCCGCCTTCGCAGCGCTGGCTGGCAGCCGTCCACCGGCGCGGATACGCTGGATCAAGCGCGAGCAGAACCTGGCCGGAATCGCCTTGGCCGCCCGCCATCCGCGATAACGCGATATCGACTACCGCCGTGTCCTGGGCTATAATCGCCAACGAACGCAGGATAATAGGCGACAAGGAGAGAGACGATGTTGCAGGAAGCCATGGGCAAATTCGCAGGCAAGTCGCTGATCCGCGACCGGTTCGACAATTTCATCGGCGGCAGCTGGGTAGCACCGGTCCGGGGCCGGTATTTCGACAACATCTCGCCGGTGACCGGCAAGGTCGTCTGTCAGGTGGCACGAGGTACTGCCGAGGATATCGAGCTGGCGCTGGACGCAGCGCATCTGGCCAGGGATGCATGGGGCCGCACTTCGCCGACCGAGCGATCGAACATCCTGCTCAGGATCGCCGACCGCATGGAGGCCAACCTGGACCTGCTGGCGATGGTCGAAACCATCGATAACGGCAAGCCGATCCGCGAAACCACAGCCGCCGACATTCCGTTGGCGATCGACCATTTCCGCTATTTCGCCGCCTGCATCCGCTCGCAGGAAGGCTCGATCTCCGAGATCGACAACGACACCGTGGCCTATCACTTCCACGAACCGCTGGGGGTGGTCGGGCAGATCATCCCGTGGAACTTCCCCATCCTGATGGCCGCGTGGAAGCTGGCGCCGGCGCTGGCGGCGGGCAATTGCGTCATCCTGAAGCCCGCCGAGCAGACCCCGATGTCGATCCTGGTGTGGGCCGAACTGATCGCCGACCTGTTGCCCGATGGCGTGCTCAACATCGTCAATGGCTTCGGCGTCGAGGCCGGCAAGCCGCTTGCCGCCAACAAGCGCATCGCCAAGATCGCCTTCACCGGGGAAACCACCACCGGGCGCCTGATCATGCAATATGCCAGCGAGAATTTGATCCCCTGCTCGCTCGAACTGGGCGGGAAAAGCCCGAACATCTTCTTTGCCGATGTCATGGCGCAGGATGACGATTACCTGGACAAGGCGCTGGAAGGCTTTGCCATGTTCGCGTTGAACCAGGGCGAGGTCTGCACCTGCCCGAGCCGCGCGCTGGTCCATGAATCGATCTATGACCGGTTCATGGAAAAGGCGATCGCCCGGGTCGAGGCGATCAAGCTGGGCAGCCCGCTCGATGCCGCGACCATGATCGGCGCGCAGGCTTCCAACGACCAGCTCGAAAAAATCCTGTCCTACATCGACATCGGCAAGCAGGAAGGTGCCAAAGTACTGACGGGCGGGGCGCGCGCCTTCCATCAGGGCGAGCTGGCCGAAGGCTATTACATGCAGCCGACCATCCTGGAAGGCCACAACAAGATGCGGGTGTTCCAGGAGGAAATCTTCGGCCCGGTGCTCGCGGTCACCAAATTCAAGGACCACGATGAGGCCCTGAGCATCGCCAATGACACGCTATATGGCTTGGGCGCCGGGGTTTGGAGCCGCGATGCCAACACCTGCTACCGCTTTGGCAGGGAAATCCAGGCGGGGCGGGTGTGGATAAATTGCTATCACGCCTACCCGGCGCACGCCGCCTTTGGGGGCTACAAGCAATCGGGTATCGGTCGCGAAAACCACAAGATGATGCTCGATCACTATCAGCAGACCAAGAACATGCTGGTCAGCTACAGCACCAAGGCATTAGGCTTCTTCTGACCCTGCCCCCGCGCATCCTGACCACGCCGGCTGCCGAGGCGCTGATCGCGCAACTGACCGACAGCCACGGCCCGCTGATGTTCCATCAGTCGGGCGGCTGTTGCGATGGGTCGGCGCCGATGTGTTTCCTGCGCGGCGAGTTTCGCGTCGGCGGGCAGGATGTGCTGCTGGGCCATGTTGCCGGCGATACCCCGGTATGGATCGGCGCCGCGCAGTTCGAATATTGGCGCCATACCCGGATTACCATCGATGTCGTACCCGGTCGCGGCGCCGGCATGAGCCTGGAAGCGCCGGAGGGCGTGCGGTTCATCGTGCGCAGCGGCCTGTTCGATGACGCCGAGGCGGCGCTGCTGGCGGCGGCAGGTGAACCGCCGCGCGGCGACGCCTGAGCCTATGCCATCAGCACCGACCCGATCGACGCGGCCATGACCATTGCGATCGCGGTGCATTGCAGGGCCGTCAGATGCTCGGCGAGCAGCAGCCAGCCGGCGAACGCGCCGATAGCCGGCTCGACGCTGAGCAGGACGCCGAAGCGATTTGCCGGAATATTTTTCAGCGCCACCATGTCCAGCACATAGGGAATGGCGCTCGACAGCATCGCGATCATCAGGCCGAGGGCGGCAAACGACGGTGACAGCAATGCCGGCCCGGCGTTGTAGATCCCGACCGGAACCACGATCAGCGCGGCGGTCGCCATGCCGAGCGCAACTGTCTGGCCGCTCGGCAGATGCCCGGTGCGCTTCCCGAAAATGATATAGAGTCCCCAGAACAGCCCCGCGCCCAGCGCAAAACCCACGCCGACCGGATCGAGGGCATGGTTTATCCGGTCGGGCGGCAGCAACAGCGCCAATCCCGCCGCCGCCAGTGCCACCATCGCAAAGTGGGCAGGACGGCGCGAATGGATAAGAGATACGGTCAGCGGCCCGAGAAACTCGATGGCGATGGCGATACCCAGCGGGATCGTCCGCAATGCCATGTAGAAACTGAAG
>CAZZYX010000002.1:48264-81149 GCA_964658485.1 uncultured Acetobacteraceae bacterium
TCATCAGACCGAGCGCAGCACCGTAGCGCATGGTCGCAAACAGGTCCGGGCGGGTAAGCCCGCCGCGCCACGGGCGAAACACGATCAGCAGGATCAGCGCCGAAAAACCAACGCGATAGGCAATCGCACCCGGTGCCCCGATCAGCGGGAACAGCTGCTTGGCAAAGGAAGTGCCGATAGTGAACGACAGCATCGAACCCGCCAGCGCGACATAGGGAAGTGCCCGCACCAGCGGGGCGTCAGCGGGTAAATTACGGGGAGAAACCGTGTCCATGATACGGCTATAGGCACAGCCGGTCAGCGAGGCACTGGGTTTTATTTATTCGCCGGCGCCGGCAGGCCCCAGTGACCCTTCCTCGTCGTCATCATTGCGCTCGCCGCGATAGGCATCCATATCGATGCGGCCCGAGGCGACCATGTCGTTCATATGATCGACCAAATCCTGCACGTCGTCCTCCTGGTCGCCGGACGTCACCTTTTCGGTATCGGACAAGCCGATATTATTGTCGTCGTAGCGCGCGGCATCGGCAAAGCTCTGGGCCTGCTCGCTTTCATCCTCGTCTTGCGAAAGATTGTATATTTCGGGCGGCGGATCGTCATGCAGATCGGGTACCGGATCGTCGACCGGCTCGATCACGGGCGGCGGCGGCTGGGGGGTTTCGATCTCTGGTTTCGGGTCGTCCTGAGTTGCAGCCATGGCCAATCTCCTGCCTGCGTCACCGTTGCGCAGCTTACCCGATGACAAGCCACGGGCGCTGTTTCGGTTCCTGGTCCACGTTCCCTGGTTGCGGGATCGGTCCGTGAACGGCCTCCCTTATCCATGCGGACTGGTCGATATGTCTTGCCGCCACTGGACGCGGGCGCGGATGCACCTATATACCGATAGGTATGGAAACCTCGTTAGCTCCAGTTCGCGGACGTCCGCGTGAATTCTGTCCCGATCAGGCGCTAGGTGCGGCGCTGCGGGTATTCTGGAGACGTGGCTACGAGGGCGCATCGATTTCGGAACTGACCAGCGCGATGGGGATCACGCGCCCCAGCCTCTATGCCTGTTTCGGCAACAAGGAAGCTCTGTTTCGCAAGGCTTTCGATCTCTACGAACGCGATAAATTGGGTTATGTCAGCGCCGCGCTCGACGCGCCTTCCGCGCGCGGCGTGGCAGAGCGCCTGTTGCATGGTGCGCTGGCGATCCATTGCAGCGCCGCCGATCCGCACGGATGCCTGGGGTTGATCAGTTCGGGCACCTGCGGGCCGGAAGCCGAATCGCTGCGCGAAGAACTGATCGCACGCCGCGCCTCATCCGAAGTGGCCATCGTCAATCGGTTTGCGCGGGCGCAGGCCGAAGGGGACCTGCCGGATACGATCGCGGCCGAGGAGCTGGCATTTTATCTGGTCACGGTCATTCAGGGCATGGCGGTCAGGGCGGCGGCGGGAACGTCACACACCGCGCTGGAGCGACTGGTTGAAACGACACTGGCGATTTGGCCCGGCCGCTAGGGCTGCCAGTGCGATGGCCATCTGCGATGGGCCAGCAGCGAGCAAAAACGCTCGCTTAAAAAATACCGAGCGGTACAGAAATAGGGTTGACGTAAGCGGCGAGCCGTTTATATACTAACTGGTACATTAAGACGATGACGAAGGCTTTCGCACCAGCGGGCTCCAGGCATCTAATCGGGAACCAACAATCCTGTCATCCATAGGGTGACGCTCCCTTCACGCCAAGCTTCCGGCGCGGACCCCTGTGGCCCGTGATGGATTTTTGCATCTTACACCGGGAGCACCGCGCTTTCCGGACAGCACTTTCTCGCGCTCGCTTCATTCGCCCACCTCATTCTTCCGCATTTCGCAGCAAAGGCAAGCTTGTGGCTTATCTCGATCTATCAAACGCATTCTCGCAAATCCTCGCATGCCCGATCCAGGCGCCGGAGGATTTCCAGCCCGCAGCGGTCGAGCCGGCCAACTTCGAGCATACCGAATGGGCAGTGATCGCCCTGGCCCGAACCGACGGCTTGGACACCCTGCACGAAACCCCGCAGTCCTGGCTCGGGCGGCTGATGTTCGGGCGCCCCCGCACCTATACGCTGGCTGGCGAGCGGCTCGAGGCGCTGCGCCGCATGGCCGTGGAGGCCTGGCGCCGGCCGAATACCATCTCGCTGCCGACGCTCGGCACATTCATATCGGTAGGTTTCAGCAGTGCCCAACTGGCGTTGCTGCTGTCGACCACGGGCGCGCTGCCGGTGATGGCCAAGCTGATTTCCGCATCGCTCAAGATTGCCGCCCCGCGGGCTGGGTCGAGGAATTCCGCATGAATATGCCCGTCCGGATCGATACCCCCTCGGAATACGAGGAGCTGCATCCCCCCAGACGGACTACCACGCGCAATGTCGCAATCGGCGCGATCGGCGTCGCAATTGTGCTGGGGCTGGGCTGGAAGCTCGCCAGCCATGCGGCCGAAGCTCTCCCGCCGCCGCCGCCGGCCGTGGTCGGCATCGCCACGCCGCTCGCCCGCGACGTCGTCCAGTGGGATGATTACGTCGGTCGTTTCACCGCCAGCCAGACGGTAGAGGTGCGCCCGCGCGTATCGGGCGAAGTCACCGGCATTCATTTTCGCGATGGCGCCATCGTTCATCGCGGCGACCTGCTGTTTACCGTCGATCCCCGGCCATTTGCGGCGGTGCTGGCCGAGGCCAGCGCCAATGTTGCCAGCGCGCGCAGTGCGCTGGCGCTGGCCCGTTCCGATTTCGCCCGCGTTCAGGTGCTGACCGGCGACGAGGCGGTCGCTGCCAGCGAAACCGACTCGCTGCGCGCCAAGGTCCAGGCCGCCGCGTCCGCATTGGCGGCCGCCCAGGCCCGCCAACAGGCTCGCGCTCTCGACATGCAGTTTACCCAGGTCCGGGCGCCGATCTCGGGGCGTATTTCCAACCGGCGGGTAGATGTCGGCAACCTGGTATCGGGCGACGCGGGTGCCAATGCCACGTTGCTGACCACGATCAACGCGCTCGACCCGATGTATTTCAGTTTCGATGCCTCCGAAGGACTGTTCCTCAAGACGCAGCGGGACCGCGCCGGCGGGCAGGCGCCGACCGCGGTCGAAGTGCAGTTGCAGGATGAAACCGGCTATCGCTGGAAGGGCCGGCTCGATTTCACCGACAACGGCCTCGATCCCCGGTCCGGCACGATCCGCCTGCGCGCCACCTTTGCCAACCCCGGCATGTTCCTGACCGCCGGCATGTTCGGCAACATGCGGCTGGCCAGCGGCGGCAAGGTCCATGCGCTGCTGATCCCCGACCAGGCCATCGCTTCGGACCAGGCGCGCAAGACCGTACTGTTGGTCGGCGCGGATGGCACGGTGACCGCAAAGCCGGTGGAACTGGGCGCATTGGTCGATGGCCTGCGCATCATCCGTTCCGGCCTTGCCCCGTCCGACCGGGTGATCGTCGGCAATTTGGTAGCGGCGGTCCCCGGCGCCAGGGTCAAGGTCCGGGCCGAACCCATCGTTCTCGACCCGGCCTCGACCGCAACCGACTCCGGAGCATCCGCACCGGTCGCGGCACAGGCGACACTGGTTCACTAGACGAGCTGACCGCAGCGGTTGCGCTTTAGCTCACCGCCAGGATTCCAAGGACATTTCCGATGCGATTTTCGCGCTTTTTCATCGACCGGCCGATCTTCGCAGCGGTCATCGCGGTGCTTATCACCGTCATCGGCGCGCTGGCCTACCTGGGCCTGCCGATTTCGCAATATCCCAACATCGTCCCGCCGACGGTTACGGTGACCGCGCAATATCCCGGCGCCTCGGCCGAAACCGTCGCCAATACCGTCGCATCGCCGATCGAGCAGGAAATCAACGGCGTCGACAACATGCTCTACATGAGCAGCCAGTCGACCGGCGACGGCAAGGTGACGATCAGCGTCACTTTCAAGATCGGGACCAATCTCGATACCGCGCAGGTGCTGGTCCAGAACCGGGTCGCGGTCGCCGTGCCGCGCCTGCCGGAGGATGTCCAGCGGCTGGGCGTGGTCACCCGCAAAAGCTCGCCCGACTTCCTGATGGTGGTCAATCTGCAGTCGCCCGACGGCAGCCTGGACCGCAATTACCTGTCGAATTATGCGCTGACCCAGGTTCGTGACCGGCTGGCCCGGCTGGATGGCGTGGGTGATGTCACCCTGTTCGGCTCGCGCGACTATTCCATGCGGATCTGGATCGATCCCGGTCGCGCCGCCGCGCTCAACCTGACCGCCGGCGAGATCGTCAGCGCCCTGCGCGCCCAGAACGTCCAGGTTTCGACGGGCGCGCTGGGCCAGTCGCCCGACACTACCAACCAGGCCTTCCAGGTCGGCGTCGAGATGCAGGGGCGCCTGACCGATCCGCAGCAATTCGCCGGTGTCGTCATCCGTACCGATGCCGATGGCCATCAGGTCCGCGTCGGCGATGTCGCGCGGGTCGAACTGGGCGCGGCGGATTACAACATCAACACCTATCTCAGTGGCAAGCCCACCGTCGTCATAGCGGTGCTGCAACGTCCCGGCTCGAATGCGCTGAGCGCGGCCAACGCGGTCAAGGCGGAGATGAATACGCTGTCCAGGGCCTTCCCCAAGGGGCTGGAATACAGCGTCATCTACAATCCCACCGAGTTCATCGGCCAATCGATCGACGCGGTCTACCACACCTTGTTCGAGGCGATGGTGCTGGTGGTGATCGTCATCCTGGTGTTCCTGCAGAACTGGCGGGCGGCGGTGATCCCGATCATCGCCATTCCGGTCTCGCTGATCGGCACCTTCACCATGTTGCTCGCGGTCGGCTATTCGCTGAACAATCTGTCGCTGTTCGGGCTGGTGCTGGCGATCGGCATCGTCGTCGATGATGCCATCGTCGTCGTCGAGAATGTCGAGCGCAATATCGAGGCGGGGATGACCCCGCTGGAGGCCGCGCGCGTTTCCATGGACGAGGTGTCCGGCGCGCTGGTGGCGATCGCGCTGGTGCTGTGTGCGGTGTTCGTGCCGACCCTGTTCATCAGCGGCATTTCCGGCGCCTTCTACCAGCAGTTCGCGGTCACCATCGCCACGGCGACTGTCATCTCGCTGGTGCTGTCGCTGACGCTGTCGCCGGCTTTGGCTGCGCTGCTGTTGCAGAGCAGGCATGGCCAGGCCGGCTTTGACCAGACCCGGCAGGGGGGCCGGCTGGCCCGCGCAGCCGACGGTTTCAATCGCGGTTTCCAACGGCTGAGCGATGGCTATGCCCGACTGACGCTAGTTCTGGTCCAGGCACCCCGCCGGATGCTGGCGACCTATGCGGCGCTGATCGTGGCGACCATCGGCCTGTTCTGGGTCACCCCCGGTGGTTTCATCCCGCAACAGGACCAGGGCTACTTCCTGTGCGCTGCGTTCCTGCCGCCCGGTGCTTCGCTGGCACGCACCGACGCCGTCACGCGCGAGATTGCCGCTCGCATTCTGCCGATCAAGGGCATTCGCGGCGCGGTGATGTTCGCCGGCTTCCACGGCCCCTCGCAGACCGCCGCGCCCAATGCCGCCGCAATCTACTTTCCGTTCAAGAGTTTCGACGACCGCAAGGCCGATGGCGCCACCTATGCCGCCATCATGGCGCAGGCGCAAAAGGCCATGGCCGGGTATGACAAGGCAAAAATCTTCATGGTGCCGCCACCGACGATCGCCGGGATCGTGCCGGCAGGCGGCTATCGCCTGATGATCGAGGATCGCAACGGCGGCAGCTACGCCGACCTCGACAAGGTTGCCGCCCACCTGATCGCCAAAGCCAACCAGACGGAGGGGATAACCCAGTTCTACTCGTTGTTCGACATGGCGACGCCGCGCATTTTCGCCAATGTCGATCGGCGCAAGGCCGACCTGCTCGGCGTCCCCCCGGCCCGCGTGTTCGAGGCGTTGCAGGTCTATCTCGGCTCGGCCTTCGTCAATGACTTCAACCTGCTGGGCCGCACCTATCATGTGACCGCGCAGGCCGACGCGCCCTATCGCCAGACCGTCGCCGACATCGCCAATCTCAAGACGCGATCGGATGCGGGAACGATGGTGCCGCTGGGCTCGGTCGCGACCTTCGAGAACCGGACCGGGCCGTACCGGGTGGTGCGCTATAACCTCAACCCGGCGATCGAGATCGATGGCAATGTCGCGCCGGGCTATTCCTCGGGCCAGGCGCTGGCCACCGTCCGGCAGCTGGCAAGCGACACCCTACCCGCCGGCTACCAGCAGGAATGGACCGGCATCGCCTATCAGCAGACCACCGCCGGCAATACCGCCGGGGTCGTGTTCGGGATGGCGGTGTTCTTCGTCTTCCTGGTGCTCGCCGCGCAATACGAAAGCGTGACCTTGCCGCTGGCGATCATCCTGATCGTGCCGATGTGCCTGCTCGCGGCGATGCTGGGGGTAAACATCCGGGGGATGGACAACAACATCCTCACCCAGATCGGCCTGGTCGTACTAATTGCGCTGGCGGCGAAAAATGCCATCCTGGTGGTCGAATTCGCCAAGCAGGCCGAGGAGGAGCAGGGCATGTCCCCAGTCGAGGCGGCGGTCCACGCCGCGCGGACCCGGCTGCGCCCGATCCTGATGACCAGCTTTGCCTTCATCCTCGGCACGGTGCCGCTGGTGGTGGCCACCGGTGCCGGCTCGGAACTGAGGCAGGCGCTGGGTACGGCGGTGTTCTTCGGGATGACCGGGGTAACTTTATTCGGCCTGCTGTTCACGCCGACTTTCTATGTCGTCTGCCGGGCGCTGGCGCACCGCTTTGCCCGCCCGGCAAAGCCCCCCAAGCTGCCGGCGACGGGCCACCGCCCGCTGCCCGCCGAATAGGACCGATGATCATGACCACATCCAGGCTGCCCCCCAAGCTAGCGGCGGCGGTGGCGGCGTTGCTGGGTTCCGTCGCGCTTTCGGCCTGCGCAGTCGGGCCGAACTATACCCCGCCCGCCACGGCCTCCAGCGCGGCGGCGCCGTTCATCGGCACCGGCGTCACTACCCCGGCGGCCCTGCCCACGGTCAGCACCGCCGCGCCCGACGATCATTGGTGGCAGCTTTACCGCGACCCGGTCCTTGACGGGCTGGTTGCCGATGCGCTGGCCGCCAACACCGATATCCGCGTCGCCGTGGCCCGGCTGGAACGAGCGCAGGCGCAGTTGCGCAGCAGTCGTTCGGCGCTGTTGCCGCAGACCGATCTGGCCGCGTCCGCCGCGCAGGAACATTTGCCGGTCAGCCAGGTGCCGTCGGGCTATCAGCGCACCCTGGGCACCGTCGATGAAGGACTGACCGTGTCTTACGAGGTCGATCTGTTCGGCCGGGTCAAGCGCAGTATCCAGGCCGCACGCGGTGACAGCGCCGCCGCGGCCGAGGATGCCGACGCGGTACGCGTGACCGTGGTCGCCGATACGGTGCGCGCCTATGTCGATGCAGCCAGTTCGGCACAGCAACTGGCAGTGGCGCAGCATACCGTGGACCTGCTCGACCGGTCGATCCGGGTTACCGATGCCCGCTTCAATGCCGGGCGCTCGGACCGGCTCGACGTGATCCGCATCACCGCGCTGCGCGACCAGCAAGCGGCATTATTGCCGACGCTGCAAGCGAGCCGCGACTCGGCGCTATTCACCCTGGCGATGTTGACCGGCCGCACCCCGCGCGACTTGCCCGAATCCGCCCGCATGGCGACCGCAGCGCCCGAACTCGACCGGCCTATCCCGGTGGGCGATGGTCGCATCCTGCTGGCCCGCCGCCCCGACGTTCATGCCGCCGAACGCCGGCTGGCCGCCGACACAGCGCGGATCGGCGTCGCCACCGCCGATCTCTACCCGCGGATTTCGCTGGGCGGGTCGGTCGGCACCACCAGCCTGGGCGCCAGCGACATTCTGGGGGGCGGCCCGTTCCGCTGGCTGGTCGGGCCGACGATCAGCTGGGCTTTTCCGAATAACCAGGCCATCAGGGCACGGATCGCCAGCGCGCGCGCCGATAGCCGCGCCGATCTCGCCAGCTTTGATGGCACTGTCCTGCGCGCGCTGCAGGAAACGGAAACGGCGCTGTCGGCCTATCGCAACGCCGAACTGCGCCAGCAGATGCTGGTCAGCGCGAGCGATCAGGCAGCGCGGGCGGCACGGATCACGCTGGTCCGCCAACGCCAGGGCGAGATCGATTTCCTGGTGCTGCTCGATGCGCAACGCACCCTGGCCCAGACCGAATCCGACCTGGCCGACGCCCGGCGCACCACCGCTTTTGCGCAGGTGGATCTGTTCAGGGCGTTAGGCGGGGGCTGGCAATAGGCGCGATTTCAGGAACAGGGTCGCCCCACCTCACCCCTGGACCGGCGCTTCCAATATCACCCGCAATCCCGCCGCCGAGTTGTCGTTCTCTATCGAGCCGGACAGGCTGCGCACCATCGCTTTCAGCATCTTGGTGCCAAAGCCCTCGGTCTCGGCAGACTTGCCCTTGCCGCGATCGGCGACCACCAGCCGGAACGAGCTGCGATGCTGGCTGAGGCTGACCGTGATCGGCCCAGGCGCGCCATCATAGGCGTATTTGTTGGCATTGATCAAAAGCTCGGTGAGGATCAGGCCGACGTTGATGGCGCGATCGATCTCCATCAGGATCGGGGCGAGATCGAGGGTGATCTGCCCGGCCCATTCGACCCCCATCGAACTCGTCATTTCCGCACATAAATCGTCGAGATATCGCGCCAGATCGACGGTTTGCACCTGATCGCCGCTGTACAGCCGGCGATGAACCAGCGCGACCGCGTTGATCCGCTGTTGCGCTTCTTCAAGGTGCGCGGTCAGGATCTGGTCGCCCAGCGTCCGCGCCTGCAGCCGCAGGAATGAAGATACCAGCGTCAGGCTGTTCTGGATGCGATGATTGACCTCCTTGATCAGGAAGTCTTTTTGCACCAGCAGGCTCTCGTTATCGGCCACCGTCGAGGCCAGATCCTGATTCAGGGTGCGCAGCCGATTGCTCTGGCGGATATCGAACATGGTCCGGCGCAACCGGTTCGCACACTCGATCTCGGCCAGCGTCCATGGGCTGGACAAGCCCGTGACCGTCTCGCTCCAGGCGGCGAACGACGCGCGCGGCGTCAGGATATCGGCAACATCGGGCGCGGTGCCATCTGCGGGAACCTTGTGCGGATTACCGGCCCAATCGACGACCTGGATCTGTTCCGCGCGGAACCACATCAGGATGATGGGTTCCTCCGTGGACATCGTCACCGCGAGCAGCCCGCTGGCCACCGCCCGCGCATCCGCAACTGTGGGCAGGGCGGCGCTGAGGCAATCGGTGCTGTATGGTTGCGCCAGCGCGCGCTTGCCCACCCACTCCGCGATTTTGCGAATGCTCGCGTCGTCGGGGCACTCTCCCGCGACGTACAAATCGCTGCGCTGCATCGCCGCGAAGCCGTTCGCTCCAAGCATCCTGGCAAGATCGCTGCCGGTGTCCGCAAAAAATCCCTGCAACGAGGATGCGCCGCCGAGATGAGCCACCACGGCATCTTCCTGCGAACGCAGGCGGATGCGCTGGCGATAGCTTTCGTCATCTGCCTTGCCCTTGATCTGGCGTGCCAACATTCCGGCCAGCGCGGAACAGGCGATACGAATGTCATGGGGAAGCTGCCGTGGCTCCCGATGATGGCACGCCACCAGCCCCCACAACACGCCGTCCATGACGATCGACACCGAAGCCGACGCGGCAACCCCCATATTCTTGAGATACTGGATGTGGATCGGCGAAACGCTGCGCAGCGCGATATCGCTCATGTCGAGCGGCGATCGGCCAGCGGCGGGTCGCAACGGCGCCGGTTCGTAATGGACATCGGGGATCACCCTGATCCGGTTGCGGATGTACAGCGCGCGAGCCTGTTTCGGGATGTCGGTAGCGGGAAAATGGTGGTTCAGGAACGATCCGATTTCAGCAACCTTGTCATCGGCAACTACCGTGCCGGCGCCATCGTCGAGAAAACGGTAGATCATCACCCGGTCGAAGCCAGTGAGCTTGCGAAAGCCGACTGCCGCCGCCTCGCACAGGCCCTCGAAATCCATCGCCCGGTCGAAACTGCCGCCGATGGCATCGACGACCGAAAGCATGCGGCCCTCGGACCGGGTAAAAACCTTTGCCGGCTCAAGTTCGACCAGCACATTGTCGTTGGCCCAGCGCAGCGTACCGTCGAACAAGCCATCATGTCCCTTGACCTGGTCGATCACCGCTACGTCCAGGGTGCCGGCGATCAGCGCGGCGATGTCGGCGGTAACATCCTGGCCCAGCAGATCGACCAGCGAGCGCCCCAGCCATTCCCGTGCCAGCCACCCCTCTATGTCACCAGCGCCGGCGGTGACGGCGAGCGTGGTCGGATCGGCCACCAGCAGCAAGCCGTAGGGCTGGATTGCGCCCGGAATATGGATTTGCTCGGTATCGCATGCGGACAGATCGCCGGGCGCGATCCGCAAGCCTGGATCGACCACCACGGCCAAATCGTCGATATTGGCCATAGTGACGATCTGCCTCATCCTGCTTCGACATTAACGCCGGGATTAACGCCCGGTATGAGCGCAGCTATTTGAAAGTAAAGCATAAAGATAAGGCGCTAGGCCAGGCTGGGAACCAAATGCCCGATTACCCGTATTCGTCGTTTAAGTTACCTGCGACTGTTTCGATTACTACATCATGAATGGTTTGTACACAAATGTACATTCGCGTAGGAATCGCCGTTGGCCGCCCATCGTCAATTGGTATGCGTCAATAGGTCGGAATCGATTTGGGGGGTCGGGATGGCTGGTCAGTGGCGCCATACTGACGGGCGCCAAACATCGATGGACCGGCACGGCTTCTACAGGAGCACTCTGGACAACGGGCATAGCGGAACATATAGCGAACCTATGGTGAGTCTATCATTGCAGGGCAAGCTCGAAATTCTTGCCGACGCGGCAAAATACGATGCTTCGTGTTCGTCGTCGGGAACGGCAAAACGTTCCAGCCGGAATGGAAAAGGCCTGGGATCAA
Organism: uncultured Acetobacteraceae bacterium; assembly: GCA_964658485.1. Taxonomy (GTDB): domain Bacteria; phylum Pseudomonadota; class Alphaproteobacteria; order Sphingomonadales; family Sphingomonadaceae; genus Novosphingobium. The sequence goes on from CAZZYX010000002.1 coordinate 59,269, forward strand.
CCGAAGGCAGCGGCATTTGCCATTCCTACGCGCCCGATGGCCGATGTATTTCCCTGCTCAAGATTTTACTGACAAATCATTGTATTTTCGATTGCCACTATTGCATCAATCGCAAAAGTTCGAACGTCCAGCGTGCCAGGTTTACCGCGCAGGAAGTCGTCGATCTGACGCTGTCGTTTTATCGGCGCAACTATATCGAAGGGCTGTTCCTTTCGTCCGGCATCATCAAATCGTCCGATTATACCATGGAAATGATGGTCGAAGTGGCGCGTTCACTGCGCGAGGATCATGATTTTCGAGGATATATTCATCTCAAGACCATCCCGGATGCCGATCCGCTGCTGGTCGAAGCCGCCGGGCGCCATGCCGACCGCCTGTCGATCAATGTCGAACTGCCCACCGTTGCGGGCCTGACCCGATTGGCGCCGGACAAGGACAACAGGCGCATCGAAGGTGCGATGGATTTCGTGAAATCCGGGATCACCGACAACCGCGATGCCCGAAAAAAATACCGCAGCGCGCCGCGCTTTGCCCCGGCAGGACAATCGACGCAGATGATCGTCGGTGCGGACGGGGCCAGCGACAGCGATATCGTGAGCCGGGCACAGGATTTGTACCAGGGCTTTGGCCTGCGCCGGGTCTATTATTCGGCGTTCAGCCCCATTCCCGATGCCAGCGCGGTATTGCCGCTGCAATCGCCGCCGCTGATCCGCGAACACCGGCTCTATCAGTCCGATTGGCTGATCCGATTCTACGGATTTTCATCGGGCGAAATCCAGCAGGCCACCGACAGTTCCGGCATGCTGCCACTCGATGTCGATCCCAAGCTGGCCTGGGCATTGCGGTTTCGTGATCGCTTTCCGGTCGATGTCAATCGCTCGCCGCGAGGGCAATTGCTGCGGGTGCCGGGGCTGGGCGTGCGCGCGGTAGACGCCATCGTGCGGGCGCGGCGGTTGAAAACGCTGCGGCTGGAGGATGTCGCGCGATTGACGGTGTCGGTGAGCAGGATCCGGCCGTTCATCATCGCCGCCGACTGGCGCCCGGTGCTGCTTGCCGACAGCGTTGATTTGCGCCCGGTGCTGGGCATCGACAAGGTGGCCGAGCAGCTCGAACTGTTCGGATGATCACTTTCGATCCGCCCCGACAGTTTGCCGATTGGCGAGTACAGGCGCGATCGTTGCTGGCGGGCGGTATCGCTCCCGATCTGGTAAGCTGGGATGGTGCCGGACTGTTTGGCGACCCGCTGCCGCCACCCGGCGAAAGCCACCAGCGCCGGGTGTCCGCCGATTACCTGAAACTGGCCGAAACCGTGTTCATGCATCGTGATCCGTCGCGGCTGGCGCTGCTGTACCGGCTGTTGTGGCGATCGGGCGACGTCCCGCGCCTGCTCGACGATGCCAGCGACAGCGATGTCGCCCGCGCCCGCCTGCTAGCCCAGGCGGTACGGCGCGATATTCACAAAATGCGGGCGTTCGTGCGGTTCCGCGAGGTGGCGGTGGCGGGGGCCATCGAGCCGTGGTTCGTGGCCTGGTACGAACCGGACCACGCCATCGTGCGGGCCAATGCCAAATTTTTCACGGGGCGGTTCGCCAATATGCGCTGGTCCATCCTGACCCCCCAACTCAGCCTGCACTGGGATGGCACGGACCTCACCGAAGCACCGGGCGCCACTCGCGCCGATGCCCCCGGCAGCGACGCCGAAGAAGATTTGTGGCGCAGCTATTATGCGGCGATATTCAACCCGGCGCGGGTGAAAGTTCAGGCGATGGTCAAGGAGATGCCGCGCCGGTTCTGGCGCAACCTGCCCGAGACGAGCCTCATACCGGGGCTGATCGCCGGGGCACAGGCGCGCTCGTCGGCGATGATCGCGCTGGGCGCCGGGCCGGGCGAAGAACCGGCGCATGACTGGCCGGGTCTGCGCACCGGGATCGACCATTGCACGCGCTGTTCGCTGCATTGCCAGGCGACTCAGCCCGTCCATGGCGAAGGACCGCAGGATGCCGCGCTGGTCATCGTCGGCGAGCAGCCGGGCGACCAGGAAGATCGCGCGGGTCGCCCGTTCATCGGTCCGGCTGGGCAGTTGCTCGATGACAACCTGATCCGTGCCGGGATCGACCGACCGACGGCCTATCTGACCAACGCCGTAAAGCATTTCAAGTTCACGCCGCGCGGCAAACAGCGCATCCACCAGACCCCGACCGCGGGCGAGATCGATCATTGCCGCTGGTGGCTCGACGCCGAGATCCGGTTGGTCAAGCCGCGTGTCATCGTCGCTCTGGGAGCAAGCGCGGCACGGGGGATATTGGGCAAGACTGTCAATGTCAGCGCGACCCGGGGGGCGGCCCAAACTCTGGCCACGGGTTCGCAACTGGTGGTGACGACGCACCCTGCCTATCTGCTGCGCCTGGGCGATGCCGCGGCGCGCGTTACCGCCGAGGCGAATTTCCTGTCAGACCTGCGGTTGGCCGGCGAAATTGCCGGAGCCGGCGGATGAAAATCGCCACCTACAATGTGAACGGCGTCAATGGCCGGCTGCCGGTGCTGCTGCGCTGGCTGGAGGAGGAGCAACCGGACATCGTCTGCCTGCAGGAATTGAAGGCGCCGCAGGAGAAATTTCCGGAGCAGGCGATCCGCGGCCTTGGCTATGATGTGATCTGGCAGGGGCAGAAAAGCTGGAACGGCGTAGCGATGCTGAGCCGGATCGGCCAGATTCACGAGACCCGGCGCGGCCTCCCCGGCGAGCCGGAGGATCTGCACAGCCGCTATATCGAGGCGGCGATCAACGGCATCATCGTCGGCACGCTCTATCTGCCGAACGGCAATCCCCGGCCCGGCCCCAAATTCGACTACAAGATGCGCTGGTTCGAACGGCTGATCGATCATGCCGCAGGGCTGATCGCATCGGGCCTGCCGGTCGTCCTGGCCGGCGATTTCAATGTCATGCCGACCGAGCGGGATGTCTATAAGCCGGAACGCTGGCTGGAGGATGCGCTGTTCGCCCCCGAAGTACGCGCTGCGTATTTCCGGCTGCTCGACCAGGGCTGGACCGATGCGCTGCGGTCGCTGCACCCCGACGAGACGATCTACACTTTCTGGGACTATTTCCGGAACGCCTATGCCCGTGATGCCGGGTTGCGGCTCGATCATCTATTGCTGAGCCCGGCGCTGGCCGATCGGCTGACCGCTGCACAGGTTGACCGCCATGTCCGGGGCTGGGACAAAAGCAGCGATCACGCACCGGTCTGGATCGAACTTGCCGATGCCCCGGCGCGCAAGAAGCGCCATAAACCTGTATCGGCTTAGTACCGCTAAACCTTGAAATCTCCGTTAACCCTCCCTATACCATCCATATGGATGGAAAATATGATATTGCGGTCGCCGAACGCAGGCTGAAGGGTGATAGTGAAAAGATCACCATCAACCTCGGCTATGTCGATCTCGGGCATATTGATTTGCTGGTAAACGACGGCTTCTATTCCAACCGTACCGATTTTATCCGCACCGCTATTCGCAACCAGCTCGACCGGCAATGCGAGGTCACCAACAAAGCGATCGTGCGCCGCGGACTCGACCTGGGCATCAGTCATTTTACCCGCTCCGACCTGGAGAAGGTGCGCGATGCAGGCCAGATGCTGGAAATACGCGTGCTTGGTCTTGCCACGATCGCGCTGGACGTTGCGCCGGAGCTGGCTCGCGCAACGATACGCTCGGTGATGGTGCTGGGCGCCCTTCATGCCAGTTCTGCCGTCAAGGCAGCGCTGGCCGACCGCATCAACTGAAATACCGCCATCAAAGGACGATACATGGTCATGGAAGCAATGAAGAAAGCGCTGCACCTGACGCGCGCGGGCCGCCTTAACGAGGCTGTCCGGGCAATCCAGGGAGGCCTGTCGGGCGCAAGTCAACCGCTGCCGCGCACAGCTACCGATCGCGCGATCGACCTGACGCCGATCACGCACCCCAACCGGGCGGAACTTCTTAATCCTGCCAGATCGGAGCCGCCGACGGCGTCCGCCGCGCCCAGCCAGTTTGTCGATCGTCGCTATTGCGGCACTGTCGGCGATCTCGAATACCTGCTTTACCTGCCAACCGGTTTGCATCCCGGCATGCCGCTGATCGTCATGCTGCACGGCTGCACCCAATCTCCGGAAGACTTCGCCCGTGGCACCGGGATGAACGCGCTGGCCGACGCCGCCGGGGTCATCGTCGCCTATCCCCGCCAGACCGCAGCGGCCAATCCGCAAAAGTGCTGGAACTGGTTCCGTCCTGCCGACCAGCAGCGCGACGGCGGCGAGGCCGCGCTGATCGCCGGCATCGTCGGCGACATTGAGCGTGACCACCAGGTCGATCCGGCACGAATTTATGTCGCGGGGCTGTCGGCGGGGGGAGCGGCTGCGGCGAATTTGGCGGGAGCCTACCCCGAACTCTTCGCCGCCGTCGCCATCCATTCGGGTCTTGCTCACGGCGCCGCGAGCAATCTCATAAACGCACTATCGGCAATGCGCATGGGCAGCCGCGCCGCTGCGGAAAGCTCCGGGCGGTTTGTGCCTACAATTACCTTCCATGGCAAACAGGACACCACCGTAAACCCCGTCAATAGCGACCAGATCATCGCTGCGGCGGCGCTGGCTTATGGCGGACCGCTGACAACGACCATCGAGGAGCACGGCAAATCGGGCGGTCGCCGTTATACCCGCGCGATCAGCCGCGATGCCGGTGGCGCTGTCGTGATCGAGCAATGGACGATTGCCGGAGCCGGTCACGCCTGGTCCGGAGGGGATAACTCCGGCTCTTATACCGATCCCGCCGGACCAGACGCATCGAAAGAAATGCTGCGCTTTTTTCTGCAGCATAGTAACGCTTGATACCAATGTGACCTTAAGCCCCATCTTCTTCAGAGGATGGGGTTAGGGGTGGTGTCTCTCCCCATGCGCGACGATGGAACAGTAAGGAAGACTCCACCCCTGGATCCCCTCCTCTGAAGAAAGGGGGAAGAGTTGCCGTCAGCGCAGCGTGGATAGCCGCGATTGCAGCTTCATCGCATCACCTAATGCTGCGCCGGATGCAGTGTTGTCGAAGATGCACCATGAATTGCAGTTCGCAGCATGATCGTGGTCAATCTGCTTTCCGAGCGCCGCCAACTGCGCGTCGTCATAGGCCGAATAATAGACGCGGGGTGAGCCATGCAGGCGGCGGTAGCGCAGGCCGGTCCAGCCACCCGGCAGTTCCCCACCCGGCACGAGCACCGGATCGGCCGCGACGCGGGCAACGCCATGCTGCAGCAGAAACGCATCGACTTGCCCGGTGAACCAACTCGCATGCCGAGGCTCGGTCGCGATCTCGACAGCTGGATCGAGACGCCGGCGCAGCGCCTTGAAAAATGCCGATACGACGGGTCGATCGAACTCCAGGCTTGGCGCCAGTTGCACCAGAACCACGCCGAGCTTACCCGCCAGGCCGCCGATCTGATCGATGAACGCGGCCAGCGGCTCCTCCGGATCGGCCAGCTTCCTGGTATGGGACAGCTCCTTGGGCAGCTTGACCGAAAAGCGAAAATCATCGGGCGTGGTTGCTGCCCAGCGCTCGTAAGTGGAACGCCGATGCGCGCGGTAGAACGATGAATTGATCTCGGCCACGGTCATCATGGCGGCATAGCGCGCCAGGCCGGTGCCATCGGCGGGAAAGGCATGTGCCTGATCTTTCGGGATCGACCACCCCGCGGTACCGACCCGCGTTCGCCGCCTGTCATCCCCGGTTCGACGCCCCATATCCAGCGCATCGAACCAGCTGGCATAGTCGGTGTTACGCACCATTCGCCGGTTGAGATCGGGCGTGCCATCGGTCCACCACGGCTCGCCGCGCTCGCCAAGCGCGACCTTGGCCGCATCCACCGCAGCATGCGCGATGTGTTCTGCGGCGGCATCATTCACGCGCTTTGCCTGACCGACCGCGCGGCGCGCAGCCATCAGGTCACCGACCAGCGCCTCGTGCCGTTCCGGGGACAGGTTGGGATCGGCTGCGCGCCACAATCGCCCCCGCACCACGATATAGCGGCGGTCCGGCGTGAGCGGCGGCGGCGTTTTCACCCCTTGCCGAGCTCCCGCCAGCTTTTCTCCGCAATCTCGACGCCATGCTTTTTCCCGGCCGCCACGATCCGCTTCCAGGCCGCGTCACGTTCGTCGTCGCTGACATCCGCAACCTGGTTGAACCGGGCGATGGCAATACGGACATGGCCGGCGTTCTCCAGCGGTTCCTTGCGCTGCTTGGGAAAAGCGAACGATCCCTGGTCCAGTTGGTCACGGTCTTCAGAGCTAAGCTTCGCCATGATCAGTCTCCCATTACGGCATTCGCACAACAACCGGCAAGACGGTTGGTTCTCGCAAAAATGGCGGCGCGACATGTCCGCCGCGCCGCCACCCGACGAAGCTTTGATTAACGCGCGGATGTCGATACGTTACCCTTGAAGTCGAGCGCGACCTTGACCGCGTGACCGTCCTTGTGAGCGACCCCGCGCCAGATGCCATCGTCGCCCTTGGTCAGGCCCGAGACCGCGGTAAAGCCGGAATTGGCGATATGCTCGCGTGCCTGCTGCCGGGTAAACGAGTTGCTGCCGGCTTCGGCACCGCCGTCGTTGACGGTATGCGCGGTCTTGATGCTCGAGGTGGACTTCGCGGGTTCCGATTGCGCGAAAGCCACGGTGGCGAAGGTCAGCGCCACGATGGACGCACAGATCAGTTTCTTCATGACGGTAATCCTTTCGATAAACGTGATCAAAGGTGGCGATAGCGGTGCTGTTCGGCGGCGACCTCGTCGGCGGAATACTCCGGCGCGGCGGCGTCGTAACCGGTCCATCCCTGATCGTGATAGGCAGCACGGCGAGCGGTCAGATTGACGCTGCGCTCGTCGTTCAGGATCGTCTGTGCGGTAGCCACCAGATCTTCATCGACCTTGGCGGTGACCAGCGTCCCACCCCGGCGCACGCCCTCTGCGTAAACATGCGCGTCTTCTTCGGGAACGCCGGCATGCGTTAACGCGCCGACCAATCCGCCCGCGGCGCCGCCGATGACCGCGCCGCCAAGGGCACCCGCGATCGTCGATGCCAGCCAGCCGGCAGCGACCACCGGACCCAGGCCCGGAATTGCCAGCAAGCCCAGACCGGCAAGCAAGCCGACGCCGCCGCCGACGGTGGCGCCGATCCCCGCACCCTTCCCGGCGTCTTCACCAGCGGCAGCGGCCTCGGCGCCGACCGGTTCGCCGGCGTGGGCGCCATTGGCATTGTTGCCGACGATGCTGATGTCGCGATACGGAACACCTGCGGCTTCGAGATCCTGAACGGCGCGGCGAGCGTCGTCGTAATGGTCGAACAGTCCTGTAAGGGTCTTGGTCATGGCTATCTCCTATGATGAAAATGTATGCGCGATTGGTTCAGCGGGCGATCCCGCGGATCACGAAGTGATAGAGCACCAGCACGACGATGGCGCCGATGACGGCAACGACGAGGCTGTACAGGTTGAGGCCCGAAACCCCTTCCGCACCGAACTGGTTGAACAGAAAGCCGCCGACGACCGCGCCGACGATGCCGAGGACGATGTCGAGCATGACGCCCTCACCGCTGCGATTGACGATTTTGCTGCCGATGAAGCCGGCAACGAGGCCAAGGATAATCCAGGCTAAAATGGACATGATAATCTCCTGTTAGGGGCGGGAGTTCATCCGCCGACACGAGATTTAAGCCGCAGGATCGCGCTATCAAAGATGCGCAGGCACCCAGTCAATTGGTGCGCACGCATCAAAATGGTCGATTTATTCGTCGTTGGGCCCGAGATGAAACCCGCGATCGCGCGCCCAGATGATCGCTTCGCCGCGGTTGTGAGCATCGATCTTCGCGTACAGCCGGGCAACATGATTGCGCACGGTGTTGCGTTTGAGCGAGAGCTTGTCGGCGATGACATCGTCGCTCTTGCCCTTGGTGATCAATCCCAAAACTTCGCGTTCGCGCGGCGTCAACTCGACCGCCGGCAATGCCGATCCGGCAGGCGCCGCCGGGGCGCGCAACGCGGCCATACGGTCCATGATCTTCTGGCTGAGCCAGGTCGAATCCTGCATCGCGCCCTCGATCGCGGCAATTAGGTCCAGCTCGGTGCGCTTGCGATCGCTGATATCCTGGAACGCGCCGAGGATGCAATATTGGCCGTTGATCGTCACTGTCTCGGCGGATACCAGGCAGGTTATCAGCTTGCCGTCCTTGGCCTTGAGTTGCATTTCATAGCCACGGAACGAGCCGCTTTCGGTGATCTTGCGTTCGATCTCGCGGCGCGCGGCGGCCGTTTCCCACAATTCGATATCGGCGGGGCGGCGCCCCACCACCGCCTCGTGGGCCCAGCCGGTAATCTCCAGGAAGGCGTGGTTGACGTTGAGGATGCGGTGGCCGTCCAGGCTGGTCAGCAGCATCGGCACCGGCGCGAAGCGGAATGCGGTCGCGAACCGTTCCTCGCTCTGGCGCAGGGCGGTCTCGGCCCGGCGTCGCGGTTCAAGATCGGCGAAGGTAAAGATCATGCACGGCTCGTTCTTCATTTCGGCGGGATGCCCGGCCAGCAGCACCAGCTTGGTGCCGCCGCCGGGGATCGGCAATTCGGCTTCCATCTGCGGAATGGTGTGGCCCTTCTTGAGCAGCGTCTTGGCCTTGTCCTTCGTCGCGGCCCCCTCCAGGATATCGAAATCATAGATGGTATGGCCGACGATCGCATCGCGGCTCCATCCCGACAGTTCGAGAAAGCCTTCATTGACGCGGACGAAGCGGTAATCGTCCAGCCGGGCGATCAGGGCAGGGGCGGGATTCGCGTTGAACAGGCTTTCGAAGCGTTCCTCGGCCTCGAACGCGTCGGTGGCGTCGGTGATGATCAGCACGCGGCAGTCCGGCTCGCCCGGTTGGTGATGCAGGATCAGGCCGCGATTGCGATGCACCCAGTCGGATTCCGGGCGGGCGGACGACCGAACATCGACGATCAGGTTGTCGAACGCCTCGCCGCGACATAGCCGCGCCAACGGATAGGCATCGCCCGGAACGGCGCGCCCGCCGCGATAATTGAGCTGAAAGTTCTGGTGATACTCTGCCGTGGTCGTGCCGAGTGCGGCCAGCGTGGGCACCTCGTGCATAGCCAGCGCGGCGTCATTGGCCCAACTGATCCGGCCATCCGCCTCGACGAAGATCACGCCATCGGTAAGCTTGCCGATGATCTGTTGCAGCTGCGATGGGCCGGGCTGCTGCTCGATATTCTCCGATTTCGCCATTCGCCGCCTTTCACGCTGTGCGATCTTTCAGGCAAACGCCCCAAGCGCCAAAACGTCCCGCAACAGCTTCTGCGGAACCTAGCCGCCAGCCGTTCGCTGTTAAATCAGTGGCAAAGGCACTAGGTTGGCTTCGACCCATATCCGGAGACAAGAATGAGCGGCCCTAAATTGTTCGAACCCTTTCGCGTGGGGCAGATGGAACTGGCAAACCGCATCGTTATCGCGCCGATGTGCCAATATTCCGCGGTTGGCGGGTGCATGACCGATTGGCACCTGATTCACCTCGGCCAGCTAGCCCTGTCCGGGGCGGCGTTGCTGATCATAGAGGCGACTGCGGTGCTGCCGGACGGGCGGATCACTTATGGCGATGTCGGGCTGTGGGATGACGTGACCGAGGCGGCGATGAAACGCACGCTGGACGGCGTTCGGGCCTATTCCGCCATGCCGATCGCGATCCAGTTGGCCCATGCCGGGCGCAAGGCATCGACCGAGCTGCCGTGGCACGGCGGCGCCCAGTTGCCGCCGGACGATGCTCATGGCTGGCAGACCGTAGCGCCCTCACCACTGCCATTCGCAGCGGGTGAAAATCCGCCGACGGCGTTGAGTCGGGCGGAAATGGACGACATCCGCGAGGCCTTCGTCGCCACCAGCCACCGCGCCGCGCGACTGGGCATCGATGCGGTGCAAATCCATGCCGCGCACGGCTATCTGTTGCACCAGTTCCTGTCGCCGCTGTCGAACCAGCGGACCGACGACTATGGCGGCAGCCTGGAAAAGCGCATGCGCTATCCGCTGGAGATATTCGACGCGGTGCGGGCCGCGTGGCCCGCCGACAAGCCGGTTTCGGTCCGGGTATCGGCGACCGACTGGGTGCCCGGCGGCTGGGATACCGCCCAGACCATCGCCTTTGCGCAGGCGCTCGAGGCGCGGGGATGTGCGGCGATCAATGTGTCGAGCGGCGGTAACGACCCCCGGCAGGATATTCCGGTCGGGCCGAATTATCAGGTGCCGCTGGCGCGCGCGATCAAGCAGGCGGTGGCCATGCCGGTCATCGCGGTGGGCATGATTACCGATTTCGAGCAGGCCGAGGCGATCGTCGGCACCGGCGATGCCGATCTGGTCGCGCTGGCTCGGGCCATGTTGTACGATCCGCGCTGGCCATGGCACGCAGCCGCCCATCTCGGCGGGCAGGTAACGGCGCCGCCGCAATATCTGCGGTCGCAGCCGCGCCGGTTCAAGGATTTGTTCGGGGCATGACGGAACGACACTTCTATGAGCCGCACCTTGGCCACCGGCTCGCGCATGATCCGCTCAATGCAATCGTCGCCCCCCGTCCGATCGGCTGGATCAGCACGGTCAGCGCCACCGGCACGGTCAATCTGGCGCCATACAGCTTCTTCAACCTGTTCAGCTACAAGCCGCCGATCATCGGATTCTGTTCGCAGGGTTTGAAAGATTCGGTAGCCAATGCCGAGGCGACCGGCGAATTCGTCTGGAACCTGGCGACGCGCGCGCAAGCGGAAGCGATGAACGCCAGCTCGGCAATGGTCCCGCCGGAGGTGGACGAGTTCGATCTCGCCGGGCTGGGCAAGGCGCCGTCGCGCCTGGTGGCCCCGCCGGGCGTCGCCGGTAGTCCGGTCCAGTTCGAATGCAAGGTGACCCAGATCGTCCAGCTGACATCCAAGGAAGGTCGGGACATCCCGCAATGGCTGGTGCTGGGCGAAGCCGTGGGCATTCACATCGACGCGGACCTGATCGAGGACGGTGTTTACCAGACCGCCAAAGCTCACCCGATTACACGCGGCGGCGGCCCGGCGGACTATTTCGAGATTACGCAGGATCAGTTGTTCCTGATGCGGCGGCCGGGATGAAAGCGTGGCCGGCTTTGTTGGCGCTGGTCGCATGCGGCGCAGCGTCGGCTGCTTACGGGTCACCGCCGACCATGGCGGCAATGCGGGGGCACCGCCGTATCGTCCTGATGGCGACGCCCGGCGCAGGCGATCCGCAGGCCGTCGAACAGCGCCGCATCCTTGCCGGCTGGAAAAAAGAGGCCGCCGCACGGGATATCTCGCTGGTCGAGCTAAAGGGCGCAGAGGTGACAGGGGCCGCCGACGATGCCGCCGCCCTGGCCAGGCGCTACCGCTTGAAGCCGGATCGGTTCGAGGTGTTGTTGATCGGCAAGGACGGGCACGTTGCGGTGCGTTCCCGCCAACCCGTCACCGCCGACAGGTTGCAGGCTACGATCGACGCAATGCCGATGCGCCAGGCCGGCGAACGCTAGAACACGCCGCAAAGCCCGAAATCGGCCGTGCTGAACTCGAACCGATCATGGGAAGGAAACGCGGCCAAGGCTGTCAGGCGGCCCTGTTCGAACCTGAAATGCCAGGTTCGCCCCAGCCGGGCAGTCGTCCTGGCAAAGACCAGCGGGTCGAGCAATCGAACATTCCAGCCGATATGTCGGACATTCCAAAGAAAACGACGCTGCTTTGATGTGATTTTCCTTGAAAGCGGTTGTCTGTTTTGTCATCTCGCGCGTGGAACCTGTCACCTGCAAGACTGTTTGCTGGAAAGGGATCAATCACGGTCGGAAAGGGTGGGAAGCGCATGGCGTCAGGATCGTTCGCCCGTCCCCCCGGGTGCGGTCTTGGCCTCAAAGGCTTGTCCTGCTTCTCGCTGCTCATGTTCCTGGCCGCACCGGATGTCGTCTTTGCTCGCCAGGATGCCGGCGCCCCGCCTGTTGGCGATGCCCCGTTCGACACCGCGCTGCCGCCACTCGAAGCAACGGTGCCGCCGCCCGGCACTACCGCACCGGCGGCCCCCGCCGCACCAGCTTCAGCGCCGACGCCGCCGGTGCCGGACGCCGAAATCACCCAGCCCCTGACCCCGCTCGGCCAGTTTGATGCGACCCCGCCTGCCGTCACCGCACGCGACGCCGCAGGCGGCGAGACTTTGCGCATCCGCTACACGACCGAAATCAAGGGCCTGAAGGGGGTCAAGACCAATGCCCTCGAAGGCGATCTCGAGCGCCAGTTTCGCGCGCTCTCGGCGCTGATCAAGGACGGCAAGAAGGCCGCCAACGCTGCCCAGGTTCACGCCCGCGCCGATGAGGATGTGCAGCTTGCCGGGCGGATCATGCGGGCGGCAGGCTATTTCGACGGTATCGCCACGGCGACAATCGATCTGGTGCCGAACCAGCCGGGCGAGATCCATGTCACCCTGGTAGCGACGCCGGGCAGCCGCTATGATCTCAGCCATATCGCCATCACCCAGGCCGCGCCGGAACCGGCCAAGGATGCCTATGATGCGCTGGGGCTGAAGATCGGCATGCCGGTGGACGCGGCGCTGATCGAAGGCTCCGAGGCCAATGTCGCGTTGCGCCTGCCGGAGCAAGGCTATCCCTTCGCGGTGGTCGGTCAGCGCGATATCGCTTTGGACGATGCCGCGCACACCGGCGACTATACGCTGGCGATCCAGGCGGGGCCGAAATCGCGGTTCGGCGGGATCAGGACGTCGGGTGACAAGGTGTTCGACGTCAAACACCTGGCGATCTTCCCGCGTTATAAACCCGGCCAGGTCTACGACAGTCGCCGGGTCGAGGATTTGCGCCAGGCGCTGGTCGGGACGAGCCTGTTCTCGACGGTTTCGGTCGAGCCGGTGCGGACAAACGAGGTCAATCCCGATGGCACCGAGAATGTCGATCTGCTGGTGCGCCAGACCAAGGGGCCATGGCACAGCCTGTCCGGCACGGTCGGCTATGCCACCGGGCAAGGCGCGACGGCGACCGGCAGCTATACCTGGCGCAACCTGTTCCCGCCCGAAGGGGCGCTGATCCTGACCGCAGTCGCCGGCACTCAGGAACAGGGCGGCAGCGCGACCTTCCGCCGGTCGGACGCCGGCCAGCGCGACCGCACCTTCCAGACGATCCTGGCGATCGATCGCAGCAAATATTCGGCCTATCAGGCGAACACCGCCGATCTTTCGGTCAGCCTGTCGCGCGCCAGCACCCCGATCTGGCAAAAGCGATGGACCTGGTCGGTCGGCGGCGAGATCGTCGGCACCAACGAGGAAGGCGCCGCGCTGGTGCTGGGCGGAACGCGGCCCCGGCGCACCTATCTGATCGGGGCGATTCCACTCCAGCTTGGTTACGACCATTCGAACGACCTGCTCAATCCGACCAAGGGCTTTCGGCTCAGCGGCAAGCTCAGCCCGGAAACCTCGCTTCAGGGCGGCAAGGTCAAGCCCTATGTCCGCACGCTGTTCCAGGCCAGCGCCTATTATCCGGTGAAGAGTTCGCTGGTGATCGCTGCGCGGGCGCAGGTCGGCTCGATCTTTGGCACGGTCGTCGACGATCTGGCGCCGTCACGGCGGCTGTATTCGGGCGGCGGCGGATCGGTGCGCGGCTACGGCTATCAGGAACTTGGCCCCAAGGACGCCAATAACAATCCGATCGGTGGCCGCGACCAGGTCGAATTCGCAGTCGAGGCGCGTTATCGCTTCGGCAATTTCGGCATCGTGCCATTTTTCGACGCCGGGCGGGTTGGCGAGAGTTCAACGCCCAGCCTGACCGGAATGCGTTATGGCGCGGGGATCGGCGGTCGATATTACACCAATTTCGGGCCGCTGCGCATCGACATTGCGACCCCGATCGCGCGTCGGGCAGGTGAATCGAAGATCGCGCTCTACATTGGCATCGGGCAGGCGTTCTGATGGGTGATGCCGCGGCCCCTCATGCCAGCCTGCCGCTGCGGATTGCGCGCTGGATCGGCGTGGCCGTGCTGGCTCTCGTGCTGTTGGTCGCCGCGATCCTGCTGGGGTTGAATACCCAATTCGGCCATCGCTATCTTTCGCGCCAGATCGCCGGCTACACCACCGAATCGGGCATCAGCATCCATCCCGGCCGGATCGAGGGATCGATTTACGGCCATATGACGATTCTGAGCCTCGAAGTGCATGATCCAAAGGGGGCTTTCCTGACCATCCCCCGGCTGGAGATCGACTGGCGCCCCTTTGCCTATCTGAACAAACTCGTCGATGTCCGCTCCGCCACCGCGGCAGAGGCGACGCTGCTGCGCTCTCCCGCGCTCAAGCCGACGCCTCCGGACGAGCCGTTGTTGCCCGATATCGACCTGTCGCTCGGGCGACTGCGGGTCGATCGCTTTACCATCGCACCGACCGTCGATGGCAAGCGGCATCTGCTGGGCATCGACGGCACTGCGGCCATCGCGCAGGGCCGCGCGCAAATCGACGCATCGGTAAAGGCCACGGCGGCGCCGGGGCTGGCCGGCGGCGACAGTTTCCGGCTCAAGCTCGACGCGGTGCCGAAGGAAAACCGGCTGCTGGTCGCGCTCAAGCTCGATGCGCCGGTCGGTGGCATCGTCGACAGCTATGCCAAGCTGGGCAAGCACCTGACGCTTGGCGTGGACGGGCACGGCGACTGGGCGAACTGGCACGGCGCGTTGACCGCGCACGCGGGCACGGCTCCGCTTGCCGATATCGCGCTGACCGGCATGAACGGGCATTTTCTGCTCAAGGGCCAGGCGCTGCCTGACGCGGTGCTGGCTGCCGGCCCGGCGACGCGACTTACCGCCCCGGCGATCGCGCTCGATGGCCAGGCGGTGCTGGGACAGCGCCGCGCCGATGTGAAGTTTACCGCCCGTTCAGCGGCACTGGCGATTGGCGCACAGGGGCTGATCAATCTTGGCAACAGCAGCTTCGGCGGCTTCCGCATCGGTGTCCAATTGCTGACCCCGGGGGCGATTGCGCCAGCCGCCAGCGGTCGCGATGTCCGCCTCGATGCCGTGCTCGATGGTCCGTTCGCCACGCCAACGATCGACTATCGCCTGAGCGCGGCGGTGCTCGGGTTCAACACCACCGCGATCGAGGGGCTGCAGGCGCAAGGCCGAGCCACGATCGACGCCAGGCACATCCTGATCCCGATCGCCGCAACGGCGCGGCGCGTGGCCGGGCTGAACGCTGCGGCGGGCGGATTGCTGACCAATCTGGCCGTGAACGGCAGCGTTGCCTACGCTAACGGCAAGCTGATCACCGACAATCTGCGCCTGCATTCCGACCGGCTCGATGCCACCGTCATCGCCATCGCGGACTTGACCAACGGCCGTTATACCGGTGCGTTGAAGGGCCGGATCAACGATTACCAGGTCGCCGGTCTGGGCCGGGTGCAACTCGAAGCCGATGCCCATCTGGTGCCGGGGCGCAATGGCGGCTTCGGCATCGCCGGCTGGGTGCGCGCGCAGACCCGCCAACTCGATAGCGCGGGCGTCCGCAGTTTTCTCGGCGGCAATGCGCTGCTGACCGCGAATGTCGCTTACTCCGCCGATAGCGTCGCCAGCGTCCATGGTTTGCGCGTGATCGCACCGGCCTTCCAGCTTAGCGGCGGCGAAGGCAGCTATGCCGGCAACGGGCGCATCGCCTTTCGCGCCACCGGCAACAGCGCTCAATATGGCCCGATCGCCCTCGTCGCGAGCGGCACGGTGGCCAAGCCGCTGGTCCACCTCCATGCCGATCGACCCAATGTCGGCATCCAACTGGCGAATGTCGATGCCGATCTGTCGGGCAACGGCGCCGGCGGTTACGAGGTGCGCGCCAAGGGCGGCTCGCCGTATGGGCCATTCTCCGGCGATCTCGGGATTACTACTGCCAAAGGTCCGCTGCGGCTGGACATCCGGACAGCGCAGTTTGCCGGGATCAAATTCGCCGGATCGATCGTGCAGACCGCCCCCGGTCCGTTCGCGGGCAGGCTGACATTGGCCGGGTCCGGGCTGAACGGCCATGTCCAGCTTGCCGCCGCCGGCAAGATCCAGCGCGCGGATATCGACGTCACCGCCAGCGCGGCCCGGCTGGGCACGCCGACCATGCTGACCATTGGTGCGGGCAAGATTCAGGCAAGCGTGCTGATGTATCCGGGTGCGCCGGCGATCACTGCCGATGCCAAGCTCGGCGATGTCCGGCAGGGAACGCTGATCCTGACCTCTGCGCAGGCGCGCGTGCGTTATCGGAACGGGCGCGGCACCGTCGCGCTGGTCACCGCCGGCCACAGCAGCGTGCCGTTCAACCTGGCGATGCAGGCCGCGCTAGATCCCAACCGTATCCTGCTGAACGCGCGCGGCAGCGCCAATGGCGTGAACTTCAGCCTCGCCGGCCCCACGCCCATCGTCAAATCCGGTGGTGACTGGCAAATCAACAACGCCACGGTCCTGCTCCCGCAGGGCCAGATCGCGCTGTCGGGGCGCTATGGCGCGCATACGCAGGTCAATGCCAGGCTGATCAACGTCGACCTGTCGATCGTGCAGGCGGCAATGCCGGGGCTGGGGCTGGGCGGCAAGGCCAGCGGCACCATCGATCTCGCCTTGCCCGGCGGCGATGCCATTCCGGTGTCGCACACGCGCCTCGACATCGCCGGTTTGACCCGCACCGGGGCGCTGGTGGTGTCCGCTCCGCTGGATGTGTCGGTGCTGGCCACGACCGGGCCGAATGGCGCCAACGCCGGTGCGCTGATCCGCCGCGCGGGCGCGACGGTCGGCCGCGCGCAGGTGCGATTGAATGCAGTCGGCGGCGGCACCTGGACGACGCGATTGATGCACGCGCAGTTGTCGGGCGGCATCCGCTATTCAGGCCCGGCCGAACTGCCGTGGACCCTGACCGGGATCGCCGGGCAGGAAGTCAACGGCCCGGTCGCCGTCGCTGCGGACTTTGGCGGGCGGGCCGACCAGCCGACTATCAACGGCGTGCTGCGCGCCAGCCAGTTGCGGTATGAAAACGATAACTATGGCACCGTCATTTCCAATATTGCGATCGACGGGCGCTTTACCCAATCGCAACTGTTGCTCAACCAGTTCAGCGGCAAGGCCGGCGACGGCACCATTTCGGCGGCGGGGTCGCTGAGCCTCGATGCGGCGGCGGGCTATCCGATCAAGCTGACCGCAACGCTCGCCAATGCGCGACTGGCCAGGAGCGATGCGCTTGGGGCGACGGTCTCGGGACAGATCGCGGTTACGAACGGCAAGCCGGGGGGCGGGCTGATCAAGGGCGATTTGCAGCTGGGCGAAGTGCGCTATGCGATCATTCGCCAAGGCGCCGCCGAAGTGCCCGAACTGACCGGCGTACATCGCAAGGGCCAGCCGCTGGTGGCCGCGTCGGCCACTGCCGCCGGACCGGCGCCGTCCAACTGGAAACTGGCTTTGCATATTCATGCTCCGGGGCGGATTTTCGTCTCGGGTATGGGATTGGAGGCTGAATGGTCGACCGACATGCGTATCGGCGGGTCGGCGGGCGCGCCCAGCGTGGTCGGCGAACTGGACGTCGTGCGCGGCACTTACAGCTTTGGCGGCAAGAATCTGGATCTCGATAACCACAGCAAGGTGACGTTCGACGGCGGATCGCTGCTGAACCCGCTACTCTCCATCACCGCGACCACCACCGTCTCATCGGTTTCCGCCACCATCGCGATCACCGGACGCGCCCAGCAGCCGGAGATTACCCTGAGCTCCACTCCGGCGCTGCCCCAGGACGAGGTGCTGTCACGGCTGTTGTTCGGCACGTCGGTCACCTCGCTGTCGCCGACGGAAGCGGTCCAACTGGCGGCCGCATTGAATTCCTTGCGCGGCTCGGGCGGCGGTTTCAGCCCGCTGGGCAAACTGCGCTCGGTGGCTGGCTTCGATCGGCTGCGTATTCTTGGTGCCAACGCCCAGACCGGCCAGGGCACCAGCCTTGCCGCCGGCAAATACATCGCCCGCAACGTCTATGTCGAGGTCATCACCGACACCCGCGGCTTTACCGCGACCCAATTGGAAGTCGCGCTGTCCAAGGTGCTCAGCGTTCTTAGTTCGACGGGCACGTTCGGTGGGTCGAATGCCAGCCTGCGCTATCGCCGCGACCATTAACGCGGTGCAATTTGGCGCCGTCACGTTATAAGCGGCCCTCCCCAGCGGAGCACCCGGTCGCTTGTTTCACCTTACCGTAGCCATTGGCCGCTTTTTTGAAATCCTGTTGTTCGACATTGCCAAGTCGATTGCCGGGCTGATCGGGCTGGGGCTGGTGGGCGTGTTGTGCTGTATTGGCGGCGTGGCCGGGGCACGCAAGCTGCGTCGTAAGTTTTTGAAATAAGGGCCGATCGCCGACACCCATCCTGCCCTGGCGGCTTGATCGGCACGCCCTGCGACCGAAACAGTTAGTGCGTCGACGCTTTGTAGCTTATCGTACACAAGCTGTTTGCCGACGCAGCTCGTTTCTCGACGATTGGCATGAAGAATCTGCCATGACCAGCATAGAGACGAGCCTGACCACGCCCTACGTGGTCGACCTGACCAGTTGCGACCGCGAGCCGATCCATCAGATCAACGCCATCCAGCCAATCGGTTTTCTGTTGGCGCTAACCGCCGATTGGCTGGTGGCTCATGTTTCGGATAATATCGGAGGCTTCCTGGATCTGTCGACCGCGTCAATGACCGGTGCCTCAATCGGCGAGATTTTTCGCGCCGAGGCCATCCATACGATCCGCAACAGGCTATCGATCCTGAGCGAGACCGACGGCGTCGAACGCTGTTTCGGCGTCCAGCTGCAGTCCGATGGCCCGCTTTTCGATCTGGCGCTGCATCGCTCGGGCGACCTGATCATCGTCGAGGCCGAACCCAGCATACCGGTCGGCGACCTGAATGCCGGGGCAATGGTGCGATCGATGCTGGGCCGGATGAAAGGACTGGCGGGCACCACCGGACTGGCCGGCCTGCTGTCCGAGTCGGCCCGGCTGATGCGGGCGCTTACCGGTTTCGATCGTGTCATGATCTATCGTTTTCATGCCGACGGCTCGGGTGAAGTCATCGCCGAGCGAGTCCGTGGCGGGCTGGAACCATTCCTGGGGCTGCACTATCCGCGTGGCGATATTCCGCAGCAGGCGCGAGCGTTGCTCCTTCGCAACAAGGTCCGCATCCTGGTCGATGTCGATGCCGCGCCAAGCGCGCTGCTGCCGCACCATGACGCCGTAACCCCGCCGCTGGACCTGTCCATGGGGACATTGCGCGCGCATTCAGTAATGCACGTCACATATCTGCAGAACATGGGCGTCGGCGCAACGATGACGGTGGCGCTGGTCTGCGAGGGCAAGCTGTGGGGGTTGATTTCCTGCCACCACATGAGCGCGCGGCATGTCGGCTTCGAGCAGCGCACGACCGCCGAATTGTTCGGCGACATCCTGTCGTTGCAGATCGAAAAGCGCGAACGTGCCGACGTCGCGACATACGAGGCAAATACCAGGGAACTGCGCCAGCGACTGCTGGACCCGGTGGGCAAACTGGGCGCGGCCATCCCGGACCTTGGCCAGATTGCCGAAATCGTGGCCGAACTGGTTCCCTGTGATGGGTTCGGGGTGTACACCGGCGGCGACGTGACCCTGACAGGAGACACCCCGACCCGCGATGAGTGCCTGGTATTGCGCGAATACATCGCGGAGCACGCGCCCGACCGAATTTTCGCCACGGCGGAGTTAGGAAGGGTTCACGCTCCGGCACGGGAGTTCGTGGAGCGGGCCGCAGGCATGCTGGCACTGCCGATGTCGCGTGCAGCGGGGGACTATCTGGTGTTCTTTCGACACGAACTGGCTCACGCCGTCACCTGGGCGGGTCGGCCCGGCAAGTTGCAGGTCGTCGGTCCCGGCGGGCCTGCGCTGTCACCCCGAACGAGCTTTGCGGCGTGGCGCGAAATCGTCCGCGGAAGGTCGGCGCCGTGGACCCCCGCCGAACTCGACGCTGCCGAAACGATCCGCGTCACGCTGCTGGAGATCGCCTCGCAAAACGCCGGCCTGACCGAGGCGGAAAACCGCGCGGTCACGCATCGGCAGGAAATACTGATCGCCGAACTCAATCACCGGGTCCGCAACATTCTTGGCCTGATCCGGGCGCTGGTGGCGCAAAGCCGGTTGAGTGCCCGCGACGTCGATACCTTTGCGATCGTGCTGGGAGACCGTATTCATGCCCTGGCCAGGGCTCACGACCAGATCACCGCCAAAAACTGGGGGCCGGGATCGCTCGCATCGCTGGTCGCGACGGAAGTGGGCGCCTTCCTGGGCAACGATGCCACGCGGGTAATATTCGCCGGGCCGGACACGCTGATCCAGCCGCAGGCGTTTGCAACGCTGGCGCTGGTGATGCACGAACTTGTCACGAACGCCGCGAAACACGGCGCACTGGCCAGTGGAACGGGACAGGTGACGATCGCGTGGGATCGCGACCCTGCCGGTAATCTCATGCTGGACTGGCAGGAAAGCGGCGGTGCTGCCGTGCCCGCGGCGATCCGCAGCGGCTTTGGTTCGGCGATCATCCAGCGGTCGATCCCGCATGAATTGGGCGGCGAGGCAAAGGTGGATTACGCACCAGGCGGCCTGCACGCACGCTTTGTCGTGCCAACCCGGTTCGTCTTGCCGGGAGATGCGCTGGCGGCGGTGCGGATCGGTAGCGAGAAGGCAAGACCGCCGGTTCGGCTGGCGGGAACGGTGCTGCTGGTCGAAGACAACATGATCATCGCGCTGGAAGGCGAAGACCTGCTGGTAGAGCTTG
The DNA here is from genome assembly GCA_964658485.1 of uncultured Acetobacteraceae bacterium. GTDB lineage: Bacteria > Pseudomonadota > Alphaproteobacteria > Sphingomonadales > Sphingomonadaceae > Novosphingobium. The sequence goes on from CAZZYX010000002.1 coordinate 80,127, forward strand.
GCGCAGGGAACGTCCTGGTTGCCGGCAACGTCGCCGATGCCTTGCGCCTGATCGAAAGCGAGACACCGACGTTTGCGCTGCTGGACATCAATCTGGGCACGGAAATGAGCTGGCCAGTGGCATCGCGGTTGCGCGACCTCGGCGTGCGCTATGTCTTTGCGACCGGGTACGGCAACGGCATCGATTTTCCGCTCGAACATCGCCAGGTGCCGGTGATCGCCAAGCCCTATTCCAAAGATACGATCGCCCGGCTGCTGAGCGAGGCATAGCCGGATCGCTGGTACCAAAATGGTAAGATAAGTTGAGGTGCGCCGGCGACCGAAGGCATGGTGGTCAGGCAGCCTCAGCCGCGCCGCCGATTACCCGGTCGATCAGCGCGTCATCTTCCGGGATCTGGCCATCGAGCATCAGCATGGCAAGGCCGTGAACCAGAGACCACGCCTGGACCGACAACACCGCAGCTTCGCCTGCCCCGGTCGCCGCGGCTAAGGCGGCATTGGCGTGCAGCAGCACGCCGGCTTCGGATTCCTGCTTGCGACAATTGTTTGCCGAGGCCAGGACGGGCGAGGCGAAGATCAGGCGGAACAATGCCGGATTGGCCAGGGCAAAGCGCACATAGGCCCGTCCGGTGGCCGCAAACCCTGCCTCGCCACCACCCGCCGCCGCTGCCGCCAGGCGTTGCGCGGTGCCCAGCTCGGCCAGCCCCTGCCGAGCGAGCGCGGTCAGCAGCGCCTGCTTGTCCGGGAAGTGACGATACACCGAGGTCGCGCTGACCCCGACGCCGCGCGCGACCTCGCGCAGCGACACCGACTCGAGATCGCGCTGCGCCAGCAAGCGCAGCCCCTCGGTCACCAGCGCAGGTCGCAAATCACCGTGATGATAGCGTTTTTCTGGCATGTTGACAGTGTTAGCATCTGGCGTCATAGTAACACCGTAAACATTGGAGGCCGTGATGGGAAGCATGATCGAAACACTCGTCCGCAACACCATGGCGAAGGGCGTGGAGGCGCTGGCGGCATACAA
>CAZZYX010000002.1:81162-88096 GCA_964658485.1 uncultured Acetobacteraceae bacterium
CCTGCCCGAGCCCGTGGGTGGCAACCCGTTCCTGACCGGTATCCATGCGCCGATGGACGAGGAGTTGACGCTCGTCGATCTGGCGGTGACGGGCGAGATCCCGGCTGGGCTCAGCGGGCGCTACCTGCGCATCGGCCCGAACCCGGTCGCTGCCGATCCGGCGTCATATCACTGGTTCATCGGCGACGGCATGGTGCATGGCGTCGCCATCGCCGATGGCCGGGCGCTGTGGTATCGCAATCGCTGGATCCGCTCGAACGAAGTGGCAAAGGCGCGCGGCGTCGCGCCCGCACCGGGGCCACGGCATGATTTCGACACGGTCAATACCAATGTCGTCGCGATCGGCGGCCGCAGTTTCGCGCTGGTCGAGGCGGGCAGCTATCCGGTCGAGCTGGGCGAGCTGCTCGACGACCAGCGGTACAATCCATTCGACGGCACGTTGCAGGGTTCGTTCACCGCGCACCCGCATCTCGACGCCAAAACCGGCGAAAACCATGCGATCTGCTATGCCGGGCGCGATCCGACCAGCATTCGCCATGTCGTGATCGATGCCGCCGGGCAGGTCGTCCGCGAAGAACCGATCGCGGTGCAACATGGGCCGATGATCCATGACAGCGCCATCACCGACCGCTTCGTGATCATCCTCGACCTGCCCGTCACCTTGTCGATGAAGACCCTGATCGCCGGCCACGGCCTGCCCTATCGCTGGAATGCCGAGCATGTCGCGCGGGTCGGGTTGATGCCGCGCAACGGGCGGCAGCAAGACATCATCTGGTGCCCGGTACCGCCGTGCTATGCCTTTCACATCGCCAATGCCTACGACACCTCCGACGGCAAGGTCGTGCTCGACCTGTGCGTCTATGATACGATGTTCGCGGACAAGCCGTCGGTCGATCATGTGCAGGGGCCGGACGCGCAATCTCGCGGACTGCAACGCTGGACCATCGATCCGGCAACCCGCGCGGTCGACAGCCGCACCCTCGATCCGAACCCGCAGGAGTTTCCCCGCATCGACGAGCGCTGGTTCGGTCAGCCCTATCGCTATGCGTGGAGCGTGGCTTCGCCGACCGATCCCGTCGCCCGCTTCGTCGGCGCCACCGCGCTCTACGCCCATGATCTCGAGACCGGCCAGCGGCAAGTCCATGATTTCGGCGCGGGACGCCATCCCGGCGAGTTCGTGTTCGTGCCAGGAACGACAACAAGTGCCGAAGGCGACGGTTGGCTCATCGGCTTCGTCGTGGACATGAATAGCGAAACCACCGACCTGGTCATCCTCGACGCCCACCGGTTCGCGGATGCGCCGGTAGCCACCATTCACTTGCCGCATCGCGTACCCCCCGGCTTCCACGGCAATTTCATCGGTCGGGATGATGCCGGATGAGCGCGCCTTACCCTGCAGCCATGGAAACGCCGCTTATGGATCGGACCCGAATTACCCATTGGCTCCGCCAGCGCGCGCCCCGGCTGCTGCTGGAACTGGCGATCAACTTTGCCGCGCCCGTGCTGATCTATGATCAGTTGCATGCGCGCTGGGGCGATGTGCCGGCGCTGCTCGCGTCATCGGCGCCGCCGGTGCTGTGGAGCATTGCCGGTTTTCTGCGCGACCGCCGGATCGATGCGCTGTCGGTGCTGTCGATCGTCGGGATCGCGCTGTCGGTGCTGGCGTTTTTTGGGGGCGGATCGGCGCAATTCCTGCAATTACGCGAGAAAATGGTGACGCTGTTGATCGGACTGGCTTTCCTGGGGTCGGCGGCAATCGGCAAGCCGTTGATCTATCCGCTCGCTCGCGCCACCGTTTCGCGCGAATCCGCCGAGGCTCTGGCTGCCTTCGAAGCCCGGCGCGACCATCCCATGCTCCGCCGGACGATGATGGTGATGACGCTGGCGTGGGGTTTCGGGCTGCTGGCCGACTTCGCCATCTCGGTGGTGCTGATCTATCGCCTGTCGATCACCAGATATCTGATCGTCAGCCCGATCCTGGGTTATGCTACGTTCGGCGGCCTGACTTTGTGGACTGTGTGGTATCGCCATGGTATTCGCGCGATGCAGGCGCGGGCGGAAAACGCAGCTAGTCCTCCAGAAACGGCGCGGTAACCTCGTCCGGTACCCGCATCAGCCGCCGGGTCGCCAGATCGATCATTGCCCAGCTAGTCCGCGCCTCGACGATCACGCGCCCGGTGTGATCGCGAAAATTCACGCAGCGATCCAGCCTTGCGCCCTTTGCCGGGGCGGGGAGCCAGGTTTCTGCAGTTACCGTGTCCCCTTCGACGATATTGCCGCGATAATCGATTTCGTGGCGGGTCACGACCCAGCCGAAAGCGGCCAGATGCTCGGGATGGCCGAGGCCCTGCCAATGGGCAGTGGCGATATCCTGCAACCACTGCACCCAGACGGCATTGTTGACATGCCCCATCAGGTCGATGTGCTCGGCCCGGGCAGTAAAGCTGCGGGCGAAAACCCTGCTCAAGCGGGGATGCCAAGCTGCCACAGGATGAATGCGAACTCCTCCGCGGTTTCCTTGAGACTTTCGAAACGCCCCGATTTGCCGCCGTGGCCCGCGCCCATGTGAATCTTGAAGATCAGTTCATGGCTGTCGGTTTTCAGTTCACGCAACCGGGCAACCCATTTCGCCGGCTCCCAATAGGTGACCCGGGGATCGTTCAGCCCGGCGGTGACCATCAACGGCGGATACGCCTGGCGCGCGACGTTATCGACCGGCGAATAGCTGCGGATCAGCTCGAACGCGGCGCGGTCCTCGATTGGATTGCCCCATTCCGGCCATTCGCCGGGGGTCAGCGGCAGGGTTTCGTCCAGCATCGTCGCCAGGACATCGACGAACGGCACCTGCGCCACCACTGCGCCCCATAATCCAGGATCGGAATTGATCACCGCGCCCATCAGTTCGCCGCCTGCCGAGCCACCCGAAATGCTGATCCGCCCCGGCATAGTCAACCCGCGCTCGACCAGCGCCTTGGCGACATCGACGAAATCGTTGAAGGTGTTGGCGCGCGCCTCGCGCTTGCCGGCCTTGTACCAGGAGCGACCGAGATCGTCGCCGCCGCGAACATGGGCGATGGCATAGGCGAAACCGCGATCGACGAGACTGAGCCGCGCGGTGGAAAAGCCCGGTGCGATGGCGATGCCATAGGCACCGTAACCATACAGATGCAGCGCGTCCGCCGCATTGAGCGCGTCGCGATCCTTGCGCATGACCACGCTGACCGGCACCAGCGTACCGTCGCGCGCGGCGATCTCCAGCCGCTGCGTGGTGTAGAGCGACGCGTCGTAGCCCGACGGGATCTCCTGGACCTTGAGCACTTCCAGCCGTCGTTCGACGATATGGAAATCGAATACCGTGGCCGGGCTGATCATGCTTTCATACGACAGCCGCAAGCGGTCGGTGGCCCATTCGGGATTATCGGCGATCGACGCCTCATAGCTGGCCTCGGGAAAGGCAATCGGCTCGATCCGCGCAGGGTCGTCATAATAGCGCAATTCGATGTGATCCAGCCCGCGCACCCGGCCTTCGACTACGTAGAAATCGCGAAACAGGTCGAAGCCGGTAAGATAAAAGGCATCGCTGCCTGCGATCAAGGTCGTCCAGTCGCCCGGCGCTGCCAGCGACGCGGTGGCCAGCCGGAAATTCTCATGGGTATCGTTGGCATGGATGAACAGCGTGCCATCATGCTCGTCCACGTCGTATTCCACGCCCGGCTGGCGCGCGCGTACCAGGATCGGGGTTGCCAGCGGATCGCTCGCCGGGAGCAGGCGTACTTCGCTGGTTTCGTGGTCGCTGGTGCCGATGACCAGCCACTGTTCGTTCGCGGTCAGCGACGAACCGACGCGAAAGCCCTCGTCATCTTCATGGTACAGCTCGACGTCGCTGGCCAGCGGCTGGCCCAGCCAGTGCAGCCGGGCATTGTCGGTGCGCCAGTTGTCGTTGGCCAGACTGTAGACCAGCGCCTGGTCGCCCGCCACCCAGACCAGCGCCGACAGCGTGCCGGGGATCTCGTCGGGCAGCACTTCGCCGGTGGCGATCACCTTGACCCGCGCGGTAAAACGCTCCGAGCCGTTGTCATCCACCGCCCAGGCGAGCAGGCGGCCATCCTTGCTGATCGAAATCGCGCCAAGCTGGAAATATTCCAACCCCTCCGCCAGCGCAACTTCATCGAGGATCAGCTCGTCCGCGCTTTCGTCGTCTTTGGCACTCACCGGCCGCCGCCACCATTTCTTGTATTCGGCGCCGGCCTCATATTCGATCCAGTAGAGCCAGTCGCCGTCCTTCTGCGGCACCGAGCGGTCGGCTTCCTTGATGCGGCCGCGCATTTCGGTGAACAGGCGGTCGATCACCGGCTGCTGCGCCGCCATGCGCGATTCGAACCAGGCGTTTTCGGCTTCCAGATGCGCCAGCACCGCCGCGTCAGTCACTTCCGGATAGCCGGGATCGCGCAGCCAGGCATAGTCGTCGGTCACGGTGATGCCGTGATGGGTGGCGGCGCTGGGGCGCTTTACCGCGATCGGGGGGGCGATGGCGGGGGTCTGGGTAAGGGTGGCATCTGTCATCGCCTGCCTGTATGATGATGGACCATGCCCCGCAACCCGGACTCGCCGCCATGTTGATGCATACCCAGGAATCCCGTCTCAAAGCCTTGCGCGATGAACTGAAAGCGCGCGGGCTGGACGGTTTCGTCATCCCGATTTCCGACGAGCATATGAGCGAATATGTCGGCGGCTATGCCCAGCGGCTCGAATGGCTGACCGGGTTCGCCGGGTCGGCGGGGTCGGCGGTGGTGCTGGCCGATACCGCGGCGATATTCGTCGATGGCCGTTATACGTTGCAGGTGCGCGATCAGGTCGACGGGCGGCTGTATGAGTATGAAAGCGTGCCCCAGAACAGCCCGGCAAAATGGCTGGGCGCGCGGGTTACTGCCGGCGCGCGCATCGGTTATGACCCGTGGCTGCACGGCAAGCCGTGGGTGACGGCCACGGCCAAGGCGCTGGCGGCAAGCGGCGCCACCTTGGTTGCGGTCGACAGCAATCCACTCGACGCGGTGTGGGCCGACCGCCCCGTGCCTTCGCCCGCGCCGGCATTCATCCAGGATGAAGCGCTCGCCGGCCAGTCGAGCCAGGCCAAGCGTGCCGCGGTTTCGGAATGGCTGGCCGAGCACCAGCTTGACGCGGTGGTGATCGCCGCGCTCGATTCAGTGGCGTGGCTGCTGAACATCCGTGGGGAAGACGTGGCGCGCACGCCGGTCGCGCTGTCCTATGTCATTGCGCAGGCGGCTGGCACCGCAACGCTGTTCATCGCGCCGGAGAAAGTCACTCCGGAACTGCGCGCGCATCTCGGTAATGCCGTCAATATCGCCCCGCGCGACGGCTTTGCGCCGGCTTTGGCAGCGCTGGTCGGCAAGCGCGTCGGCGCCGATCCCGACAATTGCGTGCAAGCCATTTTCGCGGCGCTGGCCGCCGCCGGGGCACAGGTCAGCGAGTTGCGCGACCCCACGGTGCTGGCCAAGGCCTGCAAGAACCCCGCCGAAGTCGCCGGCCAGCGCGCCGCTCAGGCCCGCGACGGCGCTGCGGTGGTACGGTTCCTGCATTGGCTGTCCGAGGCGGCGCCGCACGGCGACATCAGTGAAATGACCGCGGCCGAGCGCCTGCATCAGTTCCGCCGCGACACCGGCGATCTGCGCGATCTGTCGTTCGACACCATCTCGGGGGCAGGGTCGAACGGCGCCATCGTCCATTACCGGGTAGCTGAGGAAACCAACCGGCAGTTGGCACCCGGCAGCGTCTATCTGGTCGATTCGGGCGGGCAATATCGCGATGGTACGACCGACATTACCCGCACCGTCTGGATCGAGGGCGGCGCTGGCCCCGATGCCGAGCTGAAGGATCGCTTCACCCGTGTGCTCAAGGGTCATATCGCGCTTGCGCGCGCGGTCTTTCCCGCCGGAACCTGCGGCAGCCAGCTCGATACGCTGGCGCGCCAGTTCCTGTGGGCGGCGGGGCTCGATTACGCGCATGGCACCGGGCATGGCGTCGGCAGTTTCCTGAGCGTCCACGAAGGGCCGCAACGGATTGCGAAGGGCGCCGGCGGACAAGCGGGTACGGGACAGGAACTGCTGCCAGGCATGATCCTGTCCAACGAGCCGGGCTATTACAAGACCGGCGCTTACGGCATTCGCATCGAAAACCTGCAATTGGTCGAGCCTCGCGATGTGGCCGGGGCGGAGGGTCAGTTCATGGGCTTCGAAACACTGACGCATGTCCCGATCGACCGGCGGCTGGTCGATACAGCGCTGCTGGCACCCGGCGAACTTGACTGGTGGAACACCTACCACGCCGGGGTCCGTGCCATCCTGGCGCCGCAACTGGACGGCCCGGCGCTGGACTGGCTGGTCGAGCAATGCGCGCCGCTATGATGACGATAAGCGGGAAGCAACGCCAGCACCTGTCGTTGCGACAAATCGCGACAAAACTGGAGTTTTCCGGCATAATCCCGCGACATCCAATGGTTAGTGGGGACAATGAAGGTCGCGTTATGAAGCGGATCCCCTGTCCCCCCAAAAATCTTGCAGCGTGGCGCGACCTTCATCCTCCTGCGGTGGAACGGGGATGTCGGCAATGAAGCGAGTGATTTGGGGATTTACGGTGGCGGCTCTTTTGGGAAGCACTGGCCTTACCGCGCAAGAGCATGGTGGTGGTGAGCAGTCCCTACAGCCGGAAACGCGCGCCGAGGCGCAGGCGCGGGCCGAGCATTTGTTCGACAACCTCGATCTCAATCATGACGGCAAGCTGGACCAGGCCGACCGTGCCGTCCGGATGGGCGAAATGTTCGATCGGATCGACACTAATCACGACGGCACTATCTCGCGGGCGGAATTCGCCGCGGCGCAGGATCACATGATGCACCCGGATCATGATGGGCCGGATC
>CAZZYX010000003.1:0-17401 GCA_964658485.1 uncultured Acetobacteraceae bacterium
AGCAACGCCGGTGGCGCTGCCGCCACCGTGGCGCTCGGCGCGGTGGTCGACGGAGCGGGACGATGATCGATCGGCGGCGTCACCGGGGCTAGTTCCCCGCGCGCGGTCTTGACGACGTCCGGGAGCTGCTGCCTTGGTACCGGGGTATCGGGCTCGGCAGGGCGTTGCGCTTTGTCGACGGCAAGATCTACCGGGGGCGATGCCGAGATCGCAAGCGGGGCGATGGTCACCGCAAGCGGCATCGAGTCGGATAGGTCCGGCGGCGCGGAGCGGGCGGGTAACAGCAGAAAGCTGATTGCGCTGGCATGGATCACGGTGGCGACCAGTACCGCAGGCCACCATTTCGCGTAGGTGATATGTCGGTAGCTCGACATGGCGGAGTTATTCCTTGCCCACCCCGACCAGCGCGATCCGGTCGTACCCCGCCACCCGCAAGGAATCGAGGACGCCCAGCGTTTGGCCATAAGCGACGCTCTTGTCGATCCGCAGATAGAGGATGCTGGACTGGGTCGCACCCGCTTGCCGCAGATCGGCCGGGAGTGCAGTGGGTGTCGTGCGCTTCTCTCCCACATAGAGTGAAAGATCGCGGCCAAGGCTGATCGTCACGGGCCGGGCGGGTGCGGGTGCCGGTTTGATACTCTCGCTGGGCAGATCGACCGGGACGTTGACCGTGGAGATCGGCGCCGCGATCATGAACACCAGCAGCAGGACGAGCATGACGTCGATCATCGGGGTGACGTTGATCTCACCGATGGGGGACCAATCGCCATCGGTGTTGCGGTCGCCGAGCAAGCCAGCCATTTCAGGCGTCCACCAGCGGCGCGCGGACTGCTGTCGGCGAGGCCTCGCTGCGTTCGATATCCCGGCTGACCAGACACAGAATACTGGCTGAGCAGTCGGTCAGGCTAGCCCGGTAGGTAGCCGCCAGCTTGCCGACGACATTGTACATGACAGTCGCGGGAATCGCCACCCCGAGGCCGATTGCGGTTGCGAGCAGCGCCTCGGCAATTCCGGGCGCGACGACAGCCAGGCTGGTGCTGTTGGAGTCGGCGATGCCGATGAAGCTGTGCATGATCCCCCACACGGTTCCGAACAGTCCGACGAACGGCGTCACCGAGGCGACTGTCGCGAAAAAGCTCACGCCGCGACTGATCCGGCGGGAGATGCCGTTCTCGAGCCGTTCGAACTGGACCGCGATCCGCTCCTTCGCCCCCGCACCGCCGGATTGTGCGATAATCTTATCGGAAATGCGCAACTCGGCGCGCGCCGCATCGACCAATAGCGACGCCGCGCTATCCGAAAGATCGGGCACGCTCCTGAGCATGCCGGCGCGGGCGACAATATCCTGGCAGCAGTCGATGCCGCGGGTCGCTCGCCGCAATTCGGTGAGCTTGAACAACAGCATGCCCCATGATGCGATCGATACGAGCACGAGCAGGACGATAACCAGCTTGACGGTGAGGGTCGCCGCAGCGGCGATGCCGACGATCGTGAGCGGGTTACCGACCGGCGCCGCATAGGCCGCCGTCGCCAGCCCCACCGGCAGGATCGCCAGGCATTTTGGTATTCGCATTAGAGACATGGCATTTCCCTTCATGGGCGGAATCTGGCGCATCAAATATCCGTTACGCTGTCGCTGTCGCTGTCGATCTGCGCATCTGTAAACAGGTCGACCGTCGTGAGCGTGCAACTTCCAGCCGATATCTTCAAGACGTTGCGGTGATAGGCGATGAGGCTCGGCCGGTGGCCAACCGTCACGAAGGTTGCGCCGGATCGCCGCAGCAGATTGTAGAGCTGGCGCTCCATCGGCAAATCGACCGCGCTGGTTGCCTCGTCGAGGAGGACGTAGTGCGGTTTCGAAACCAGGACGCGGGCGAATCCGATCCGCTGCTGTTCCCCGAGCGAAAGCGTCTTCGCCCAATCCCGCTCTGCCCCAAGGCCGCCATGGTGGTCGGCCAGGTCGGCGAGTCCGACCCGTTCGAGGATCGCCTGCAGATCGGCGTCGGGGATCACGTGGTCGCGATGAGGATAGATGACCTGATCACGTAGCGATCCCAGCATCATGTACGGCCGCTGCGGCAGGAAAAAGGTTTCTTCCTGGGGCGGCATCGTGATCACTCCTCGGCCGCGATTCCACAGCCCGGCCATGGCTCGAAGCAGCGAACTTTTGCCCGATCCGGTCTGCCCGACCACGATCAGATGTTGGTTGGGAGCGACCTCCAGCGAGAGATTGGAAATCAGTTGCTGCTCGCCGCCCGGCGTGTCGATGGATACGTCGCGCAGGCGGATGCGATCGCCGAGTTCGTGAGTGATACGCGGGATGCGGCCGCTGGATGCGCGCGTCGCGCCGAGTTCCTCGAACTTTTCCTGGATTTCCGCCAGACGCACGGCGATCGGCGCCATTTGGCTGAGTGTCGGGATATAGAGCATGACGGTGCTAAGGCTCTGGAGGATAAGCGAGGCGGCAATAATGCCCTGCATGATGGTGCCATATTGAATCTTGCCTGAAAAATAGAGCGGCACGATCAGCAGCATCGGCAACGCGCCCCAGAACAGATTGGAGGCCTGCTGGACGGTCAGGATGAACTGCTGGTACGTCAGCAGCGTTATCTGCCGCACGATCGCCATCTTAGTGCGCGCCGCGACATGTTCGCGTTCGGCATCTTCGCCGCCGTAGAACGCGATGGTTTCGGCATGGTCGCGGATGTGCAGCAGGCCATAGCGCAAATCGGCTTCGGCTACCGTCGCATCCCAGTTTTGCCGGATCGTCGGGCGATAGATATAGAGCGTCAGCGTGGTCTGGAAAGCGGCATAGATGAAGGTTGCGACCAGCATGCTGCGCGAGATGGCTGCAAGAATATAGAACTGTACGCCGAGATCGAAAACGGCGCCCAGCAGTTGCTGGGGCAGCCCGCTCATCGCTTGGACGAGGGGTCCGACCTGCTCCTGAATACGCTGGTCGGGATTGTCGATTTGCTGATCGACCGTGATTTCGTAATAGGTGCGATGCTCGAGATAGCGATCGATCAGGTGCAGCGTCAGCCATTTTCGCCAATGCAGATTGAGGCGGCCTCCCAAATAGGTTTGCAGCAGGCTTGCCACGAAGCGGACGAGGCCGGCGAGCGTGAACGCCAGCCACAATTTCCAATAAAGCCCTGAATGCTTGGCGACGAGCGCATTGGTCTGGTCGGCGGTGAGCTGCGACATCCGCGCGCCCCCGATACTGAACGAACCGAGCAGCGCCAGCATCACGCCCAGCACGATCCACGATCCCCAGCCCCGAGGCCTGAACCAATAGGGTTTGACCAACCGCCACAGACGCTGAAAGAACAGCCGGTCGATGGCATAGCTGCGAGCGTCCGCGTGGACGTGCGAATGGAATATCCTCGTCGGTTCCGGAACTGTCCGGTTGCGCCGCCGACCGATCATGCAGCTACCAACGCCAGTACATCTACGACCAGCAGGCCATTCGCCCGAAGCCTGGCTGCGATTCCGGGGGCGGTGCTCGCTACCAGCCATTCCATGGGGCCGGTAGTCAACGCGGCCGCAGCGACTTCTGCCACTTGATCCGGGTTCACCCTTTGCACAGCGTCGAGCCGTTGGCTGAAACTAGCCGGATTATGAGCACGGGTGGTCATCCCGATGATCGCGGCTAGGCCTGCTGTAGAAGCCAGCGAGCCCATCAAAGCGGACTTCACCTGAGTGCGATAGGCGTCGAGCTCGGCTGCAATGAGATCGGCGGCGGCAATCGCCTGGAAGATCGCCCTGATTTCGGCGATCGCCTCGGCCGCATGATCGGCGTTTAGGGCGCTGCTGATCTCCAGACGCGGCGGCAGGCCTTCCAGTTCCGCCTCTATCACCCTGGCGGCGGCCCCGTAGGTCCAGCGGAGCACCTCGCGCAGCCTTTTGTTGAGGCGCTGTTGGAGCACATAGGACAAGGCGGCGGCCGATGCGCGCTCGGCTTCGCCAACGGGCTTTGGCAACAGGATTGCCATCGTGATGAAAGCCTGGTCCGGCGATCCCGCGGTGACGAGATGGACGCGCTCTTCGCCGCGAACCGGGACCACCGCCGCGCCGCAGGGCGGGATCGGCGTCACCGGCGAACTCCACGTCTCGCACAATGGCTGCAGCGCTTCGGCAACTTCCGCGATCGTCGCCGGATCGCCGGCCAGCGCAACGGTCGCGCCCTTCGGATCGAACAGGCGACGATGAAAGTCCAGGATATCATCAGGGGTGGTCGCCAGAATCGTCTCCCCGGTACCTCGGGGATCACGTACTTCCACGCTTTCCGCGCCGTACAACCGGCCTGGAATAAAGCGCATCGCCTTGGCCATGGTGTCATTCTGCATTGCCAGCAATTCGCGGATCTGCTCGCGCTTGCTCTCTTCGAGCACTTTGGCGTCGATGCGGGGATGCAGGACAATATCGGTCAGGAGCGCCGCTGCCCATCGTGCCTCGCCGGTCGGGCCGGAGATCTGGACGCAGAACATGCTGGTGGTCGAACCGATGATGAACTGTATTCCGGCGGCATCGGTCCGCTTGCGCAGATCTTCCGGGGAAAGCGAGCCAATCCCGTGCAATGGCATCCCAGACAGCAGCGTTGCGATACCGCGCTGGGCATCGGTCTCGCTGCCGTTGCCCCGTGGCAGTTCCAGCCGAAGAATGAAATCGCGGGCGCCGGGCCGGGGAATATGAAGCTGCCGCAAACCCGAGGCACTGGTGATAACGGCATAATGCGGGGCAAGCGCTGCGCTGTCCCACGGGGCGATCGCCGGCAAATCCGGCCTTGCAGTGGCATTGGCCGCGAAAATCTGGGTCGGCACGATGTCGATGGTAACCGGCGGCGACGCCAGCCATCGGCGCAGGTCGGCAAGCATGGTGGCATTGCCCGCCTGCTCGAGCTCGTGGAACTCGTCCAGGAAATGCATCGGATCTCGCCACAGCATTTCGCCCGAAATGAAAAATTCGACCTTCGCCGCGAGCGAATCGAGCGAAACGGTCAAGCCCGCCTTGCGCCCCCCGCGGTAGCGGTCGATCATGTCTTGATCCAGCGGGCTTGCCATGATCGTCTGCAGAACCTGCCATGCCGCTTCCTCGATGGCGCGATGATCGGCGCCGGTATCAAGAAAAATGGATATCACGAACTGGCCGCAGATCGCGCCGGGAACGACCGACGCTGAAACCCCAAGCGCGTGGCCAGGCCGCACCAGCGCGATCCATAGCGGCGAAGATTCGTTGCTGGCCAGCAGATTGGCGATCAGCCCGAGCCGCGTGCTGGCCGGGTCGGTGGCTTCCGGCATCGGCCAGATCAGATGGAGGACGCCGCCATGCGAGGCGGTTCCCCTGACGATCTGGCGACGACGCTGCGGCAGCGTCGGCACCCACGCGGCTTCGACGGGAAATCTGCCGCTTGGCCGGACGTGGCCAAATTGCGCGCTTACCCGCGCCAAGGCATCGCTCGGATCGACCGGCCCGGCGATCACGATTACCGCATTGTCCGGACCATAGTAGCGGCAATGCCACTCGCGCGCGGCATCAAGCGTCATCCCGGCGATATCGCCAGCCGAGCCGATCACGGTATGGCGATAAGGATGGCCTACTGGAAACAGAGCCGCGTTGATGGTCTCGGGCAAGGCACCCAATAGCGTACTTTCTCGCTGTGCTTTCTCTTCCAGCACGATTGCCTGCTGCTGTGCCAGGCACTCGGCCTGCAAATGCTCGCGGAAAGAACCCATGCGATCCGCTTCGGCATACAGCGCGAAGTCGAGCAGATTGGGAGGGAAAGTCTCGAAAAAACGGGTGTAGTCGGGGTTGGTATAGGCGTTGACCTGATTGGCACCCGCCTCGCGCATCCGGGCCATGAAGTCACCCGGTAGGTTCGCGCTGCCGGTAAACATCAGATGCTCGAACAGATGGGCGCTGCCTGTCTGGCCGGGGCCTTCATCCTTGGACCCTACGCGATAGCAAACGGATAGGGAAATCTCGGCCGCGCCCTCGTCTTGGTGAACGATAACGACCAGGCCGTTGCCGAGCACTGTTCGCGTGCAGGCGATATCGGGCGTGCTCGAGGTCGGGCTTGCGGAGGAACTCATCTCAGGCACCGCCTGTCGGGATCGGCACGGCCGCTTCGAAGGTCGACGGGGGCAGGCGCAGCTGCTGATCGCCCAACACTTCGGCCATGCGGTTCCGACTGACGACCATCGCGGCTGCAGCGGTCCGAAAATAGTCGATTGTATTGACCAGCGGTCGTTTGAATACCATGTCCGCCGCGATCCGCGCCTTGCCATCGCCTATCAGGCGACGCAGATCGGCCGGGGTGAATCCGTCGGTAGCCGCCGCCAGCGCCGCGTGGTCGAAACCATCGAACAACGGGCCTTCGACATCGTCGGTCCAGCGCCGGATGATGCTTTCGCGGGTCGCCAGGTCTGGTGCCCGCGTCTCCAGCCAAAGCTCGATCCGTCCGGACCGCAACAGTGCTTCGGGGATGGGGCGAACGTTCATGGCCGTCATCATGACGCAGACGCCACTCGTCGTCTCGCTTTCTATGCCGTCGAGCATCGACAGCAGATACCGCGAAAGGCCTGCAATATGGCTGATCTGGAACAGCACGTCGGCATCGTCGATGAACAACACCGACGGTGCATTCTCCTTGGCCTCCTGTACGACCCGCTCCAGCTTGCCGAAGAAAGCCGGCGCGGGTTCGCTGACGAACGTGCCGTCGATCAGGAAGAACTTGCCCCGCATGTGGTGCGCCAGCGCTCGCCCGATCGATGTTTTCCCGGTGCCTGCCGGACCGAACAGCAGCACCCCGCGCTTGGGACGCAGGCCCATCGACCGCGCCAGTTCGGGATGCTCCATCGGAATGACGATGTTGGTCTTGAGCGCCTCGACAATATGCTCATGCCCGGGGAGGCGGTCGAAGCTGACGTCCTCGACTTCGGCGACGCGGATGTTCGAGACCATCACGTAGTCCTTGAGGCTGGCGATGACGTCGTCGGTGGTAATCGCCCGCAGCTCGGCCAGCATCGCGAACGCCAGCTTCAATTGATATCCATTCAGATGTCCGGCGAACCGGTGCACCTTGGCGAACTCCACCTCGACAACCCGTTCCGCGCCGGCGACGGCTGTGCCGATGGCCGCGTAATCTTCCATTCCCAGCGCGGCGAGATTGACCACGCCAGCTTCCGCCCCGAACTGGTCGGTCGCCGTTTCCCAATTCTCCGGCACGTGGCCGGCGAAGACCAATTTGTGGCCCAGTGCCGCAGCGAGCATGCGCAGTTGCAGCATAACCATGCGCACGAAGCCGGGTCGATTCGCGGCATTGGCCCCGGGCGCAACCAGGAAGCGCAGATCGTCGACCACGACCAGTCGTGTTTCGCGCATGTGAGCGGCGATCATTTCGCCGATCGCGGTCTCGAACTGCGCTGCCGGTTCGCCTCGGGCGGCATCGGCCATGTCGGCCGCCGTAATGACGATGCCGTTGTTCCGCCTGGCCAGTTCCCGCAGGACGGTAGACTTGCCACAGCCCAGTGCCCCGGTCAGGCCGATGATGGGAACCGCCGCGATCATGCGCTCGAGCTTGCTCAGCGCCAACTGCTGGCTGGGCGAAAGGATGTCGACCCTGGACAGTTCGCGTGTTGCGACGTTTTGAGTCATGGTTAAGGCGGCATCGGTCATTCGCGTTCTCCAGTGCCAGCTTCGAAGGTTTTCCTTCAAGCAGCGACAAATTATGTCTCATGATTATGCGCTTGCTGAATAGCCGACCACCGCCAAAGGTCGGATTTTGTAGAAGGTCTCGGTGATTTCAGAACTTCATCCGAATAATGGCGCCGAAATTACGGGGGTCACCGTAATAATTACCGTAGCCGATTGACCCTATCGTCGAATAATAACGCTTGTTGAAAATATTATTGACGTTGATCTGAGCCGAAATGCGCGGAGTGACCGCGATATTGGTAAACATATCGAGCAGCGCATATTTGCCCTGCGAGATGACGACCTGCGTGCAATTACCCAGCGCATCACAGACATATCCGGTTTCAGTCGTCGCGCTCTGCCATCGGCCGCCGCCGCCTATCGTCACCTTGCCGAGCCAGCCGGTCGTGCCCAGGCGGTAACTCGTGAACAGTTTTACGAGGTCCTTCGGTGCCTGGGTCGTGAGCGTGCTTGTCGTCTCGCCATTGGCTTTCGACAGCACCCCAGGATAGAATTTGATATTGTTGTGCGTGTAACCAAAGCTCAGTTGCCAGCGCGGGGTGATCGCACCCAGGATTTCGAAATCGAACCCCTTCGACTTCTGCGTATCGGGATAGGGGCTGTAGCAACAGGTGATCCCGGTACCGGCATCGGTCGTGCTGGAGACGCTATAGTCCACCACTCCAATGTTTTTCTGGACGATCCGATAGACCGCCAGTGAGCTTGTCAGGCGGCCATCTAAGTCGGACCGTTTGATGCCGGCCTCGATATTGGTGCCCGTGACCGGTTTGAGAACCGAGCCATTGGTAGTGCGATACAGCGCCTGGGACTGATAGATGCTGGCGTAGCTGGCGTAGACCGACATGCGATGGGTCAAGTCATAGGTGATGCCGACTAGCGGCGGAATCAGGTGACCTTCATGATATTTGACGTTGGTGCTGAACGAGCCGCTGGTGGACGTATAAACGGTCGTCTGCTGCGTATCGTAGGCGTTATAGCGGATGCCGGCGCTGATATGCAGCCGCCTGAACGGCGTCAGCTTCAACGTGGCATAGCCGGCGATCTGGGTGCGCTTGTCGACGGGGACGGTGTAGTCTGACAGGCTGAACTCGCTGTCGGCGGGAAGCGGATAGGCGTTCGGATCGAACGCGTACAACGAGGTCGTCACCGGATAGGTGTAAGTGCCATCGCCAGCTTCCGGGGATTGGCGATCGTCCTGCTTTTGATAATTGAAACCGACTACGATGTTCTGTTCGTTCCCGAACAGGACGAATTTGCCGGTGGCGAAGATGTCGGCCACATATTGCTTGGATTGCGAAGTCGAACGGGCAATCGTGACGCTGCCGTAAAGCGGGGTTCCCGAGACGTCCACACCGCCATAACCGGCTGCGCTGCCTTGAAGATTGTGAGTCTTCTGCTGCAGCAGGCTGAGGTTGGCGTTAAGCGTGATATGACTGCCAAAATGCTGTTCACCCTGAACGAACAGTTCCAGTTCATGAACCTGGTATTTGCCGTAATTGACGCAGAGACAGGTGTTGAGCGCAAAGTGTGCATCGCTCCCGTCGGAATTGCGCGGCAATCCGGTCGACCAGGGCACGCCAGTCTGTTCGGTGTAGCTCGCCCCGATGTTGAAGCGCGTCCGGGTGGACGGGTCGATCTCGATGTTCACATAAGCGAGATCGAGCTTCTTGTTGGCCGTCCGGTAGAAATAGTTGCGCTGGTCGTGCGTAAGAACGAGACGCGCCTTGACCAGGCCGTCGTCGATGACGGGTCCCGATAAATCCCCGCTGACGCGGAGGGCATTGTAGGAGCCACTGCCGAGTTCACCCAGGAATTGCGTTTTGCTGGTAGGTCGCTTGCGTTCCAGGCTGAGCGCACCGCCCGGATCGCCAGTACCGGCAAACGTACCATCGGCGCCCCGGATCACTTCGACATGATCGTATTGCGACATATCGAAAACGGGCGTGAAGGTAGAGCTGTAATTGCTGCCGGAGCCATAAGTGATCGGCGCACCACCATCGATCTGGAAGTTGGTTATCAGATAGCCGCGCGAGTAGTAGCTGGGGTTGAACTGATTGTTATTATTGTTCACAACGACGGTGATACCCGGCGTCTGTTCGAGGACATCGCTGAGGGTGTTGAGCTGTTGGTCTTCGATGCGCTGGCGGGTGATGACGGTCACGCTTTGCGGCACCTCCTTCAGCGATTCCGCGATCTTGCCACCGATATTGATCTTGGTTGCGGTGTAGCTGTGGGTTTTCTCCGTTGCGACGGGATCGCTGCTGCCGTTGGCTCCGCGCGGGACGGCGCCGTTGCCGCCGTCACCGCCTTCTGCGGCAGCAGCCCCGACGCGCACGGTGCCGATCTGCTGTCCGTCGCCGGCCGCCATCGCGATGATGGTTGCACTGCCATCCATCCAGCGCACTGCTAATCCCGTACCCGCCAGCATCGCGTCGATGGCTTCACGAGCGGTCATCTGACCCCTGACCGGTCGAGTAGTGCCGGCGACGGGGGAGGAAATCGCGATTTGGACCCCGGTCTGGGCTTTCAGGCGAGCGGCACCGCTGGCGATATCCATTGCCGGAATATCGATTGCATAGCGTGGCGCGGCCTGTGCCGTTGCAGGCGCGACAATGAACGCCAATCCGATTGGGGCGAGGATGGAAACGAAATCCGAAGTGATACTGCGTGCCAAATGATTGCCCCTTGTAGAACTGCGGATGATTTCGTCGCTTTCCAGGCCGTAGTGGCTATGTGAAAGTTCCACGACACACGGCGTTATGGCAATCCGACCTAGGGAGGGAAATGAGCGGAGAGCAGGAACGAGCGTTGGTGTGGGAACCGCGGCGGGCGATGGCCAAGGCAAAGTGCGCCGGGTTGTCAGGTCATGTCTCAGTTACAAGCCGGCTAGAGCGGGCAGCGCAAAATGCGAATCAATTGCCCGCTCTAGGCCTTTGTTGTTGCATCGTTTTATTACCAACAACCGGTACCCACTTGTTGGCACGATGCTCTAGGGAAGCCTTGATCGGCTCGGTTGCAAATAGTCGGGCAGGCTCTGCGCGGCCGGCAACCCGCGCCGCCCGAACCGAGCGTAGAGTGAGGGCAGCACGAACAAGGTGAGTAGCGTGGCCGATATCAAGCCGCCGATAACGACAGTGGCAAGCGGCTTCTGGACCTCCGCGCCGGCGCCATGGCCAAGAGCCATCGGCACGAACCCGAGCGATGCCACCAGTGCGGTCATGACCACGGGGCGCAACCGCTGCATTGCGCCTTCATGGGCCGCTTGCGCCCGGCCCATGCCACGTGCCATCAATTCCTGAATGGAGGACACCATCACGAGTCCATTGAGGACTGCGATACCGGACAATGCGATGAACCCGACCGCTGCCGATATCGAGAATGGCATGCCTCGAAACACCAGCGCAAGCACCCCGCCTACCAGCGCAAGTGGCACGCCGGTGAACACGATCGCGGCATCCCTCGCCGATCCCAATGCGCCGTAAAGCAGGAACAGGATGAGCGCGAAGCACGCCGGCACGACCAGGGCAAGCCGGTCGCGCGCGGACGCCAGATTTTCGAACTGCCCGCCCCATTCCAGGTAGCCGCCTGCCGGCAGCTTGACGTCGCGCGCGATAGCCGCACGCGCATCGGCGACAACGCCCGAGATGTCACGTCCCCGCACGTTGGCTTGCACCACAACGCGGCGCTTGCCATTCTCGCGGCTGATCTGGTTCGGCCCATCCACCAGCGCGATCGTCGCGACGCTGGCGAGCGGCACGAAGCGCCCCCCGGAGATAGCGACCGGCACTTGCCCAAGTGTCGCAAAATCCGCCCGATCGGTGTCGGCGAGCCGGATAACAATCGGAAAGCGCCGATCTCCCTCATAGATCTTGCCGGCTTCTCGTCCACCGATTGCTGCTGATACGGTATCCTGCACGTCCTGCGCAGTTACGCCAAGCCGCGCCATCGCGTCCCGATCGACCTTGATATCGAGCATAGGGAGGCCTTCGGTCTGCTCGACCTTCACGTCTGCCGCGCCTTTCGTCTGACGAAGAATGCCCGCAATACGATCCGCGGTGACGTTCATGGCGGCGAAGTCCTCGCCGAACACCTTGATGGCGATATCGCCGCGAACGCCAGCAATCAATTCGTTGAAGCGCATCTGGATCGGCTGCGTGATCTCGTAGAGATTGCCGGGGAGCAACGAAAGATTCTTTTCCATCGTCTCGACCAGATCCGCCTTGGCGAGATCGGGATCCGGCCATTGCTTGCGCGGTTTGAGAATGATGAAAGTGTCGGTTGCGTTTGCCGGCATCGGATCAGATGCCACCTCCGACGTTCCGGTCTTGGAGAAAACAAACTTGACCTCGGGTTGCTTCGCGATGGCCTTTTCGATCTGGAATTGCATTGCCTGGCTTTGGTCGACGGATGTGCCGGGAATGCGTAGCGCCTGCACCAGCAGGTCACCTTCATCGAGCTGGGGAAGGAATACCTGCCCCAAGGTGGTGAAGGCCAGTCCAGCTAACACGATTCCGGCAATACCCACGCCAACGGTAAAGCTTGGACGCTTCATGGCTTTTGTCAAACCAGGGTCGTAGCGCCGTTTGATGCTGGCGATGAACCAATTGTCCTTTTCATCAACCTGCCGGCTGAGCGCGATCGCAATCGCAGCCGGTACAAAGGTCAACGACAGGACAAAGGCGCAGGCGAGCGCGATGATGACGGTCAGCGCCATCGGCGTGAACGTTTTGCCCTCCACGCCGGTGAGCGTGAGCAGCGGTGCGTAGACCAGAATGATGATCGCCTGCCCGTACACCGATGGCCGGATCATTTCCTTGGCGGCAATGGTGACGGTCGATAGCCGTTGCTCAAGGTTGAGCAGCTGCCCCTTGCGGTGCTGATGCTCGGCGAGGCGGCGGAGCGCGTTTTCGACGATGATGACGGCACCATCGACGATCAGCCCGAAATCCAGCGCGCCCATGCTCATCAGGTTGGCGGACACGCCAATTTTCAACATGCCGGCTCCCGTCATCAGCATCGTCACCGGGATCACCAGCGCTGCGATCAGCGCCGCACGGAAGTTGCCAAGCAACAGGAACAGCACGACGATCACGAGCAACGCGCCCTCGCCAAGATTCTTGGCGACCGTCAGAATCGTCGAGTTGACGAGCGCGGTGCGCTCCAGAACCGGCTGCACCACGATATCAGGCGGCAGCGAAACACCGATCGCGGCAAGCCGTTCGGAGACGGCAGATGCAACTGTGCGACTGTTCTCGCCAATCCGCATGACGGCCGTTCCGACCACGACCTCGCGGCCGTTCTCGGATGCCGAACCCATGCGCACCGACTGCCCGGTGCGCACGCTCGCTACCTGGGACAACGTGATCGGCACCCCCGCGCGGGTCGCGACGACGGTTTTCGCCAGCTCGGCTGCATTGTGCACGCGAGCGTCCGCGCGTACCGCCAATCCCTCGCCGTTGCGGTTCACGACACCTGCCCCGACGCTGGTGTTGTTGCGCTCGAGCGCCGTGCCGAGGTCCGTCAGACTGAGGTTCAGCGCGGCAAGCTTCTGCACGTCGGGGACAACGAGATATTGCTTGGTGTAGCCCCCGATGGAATCGATCCCGGCAAGACCCGGTGTGTTCTTCAGGAGCGGAGTAACGATCCAGTCCTGCACTGTGCGCAGATAGGTCGCCTGATCGGCCTCGTTGGTCAAATGCTCGCCGTCGGGAGTGATATAGCTGCCATCGCGCTGCAGGCCAGGTTCGCCCTGCAGGTGCTTGCCTGCCCCCAACTCGCCAAGGCGAACGGTCCACATATAGACCTCGCCCAAGCCCGTCGCGATCGGACCCATCTCGGGGTTTATGCCAGCAGGCAGGCTTTCCTCGGCGGATCGCAACCGCTCTGCAACCTGAGCCCTTGCAAAATAGATATCGGTCTTGTTATCGAACACGGCCGTCACCTGGGCAAAGCCATTACGGCTGAGTGAACGGGTATTTTCAAGGCCGGGAATGCCGGCAAGCGCGGTTTCGATCGGAAATGAAACCTGTTTTTCGACCAACTCAGGTGAAAGGGCAGGCGCCCGGACATTGATTTGCACCTGATTGTTGGTGATATCGGGCACTGCGTCGATCGGCAGTCGGGACAAGGCAACGCCTCCGATGACGGCGGCCAGGATGGTGAGGAAGAGGACAAGCCAGCGGCGTTCGACCGCGACGGTAACGATGCGTTCGATCATGGCTCAATCCTCCCCCGCCGCGCTTTTTCCAAGCTCGGCCTTGAGGGTGAAGCTGTTGGTTGCGGCAATTTCCTCGCGTCCCGTAAGGCCGGACAGGATCGTCACCTGATCGCCGTCGAGCGGGCCGGGCGTGACCGTCGTCGCGCGAAAGCCGGTTGCGGTCCGGACGAATACGACGGACTTGCCGCTAATGGTCTGCACGGCAACCTGCGGCACCGTGATCGTGCTGCTGCCAGCGCGACCAGCCAGCTGGATCGATGCCTTGATGCTTTCGCCGACTCGCCACTGCCCGCCACCATTGTCCAGGCGGGCGATCACCGGCACTTGCCGGGTTTGCGGGTCGAGCACAGGTGAGACGAAAGTCACGCGCGCCTCGGCGCTCCGCCCCGGTGCCGTAACCTCGATCCGGCTTCCGGGCCGAACCTGTCCCGCATCGGCTGCGGCAAGCGATACCGAAAGCGACACGGAGGACAGATTGGCGACGCGGTAGAGTTCAGCATCGGCCGCGACGGTCTGTCCGAGCATGGCTGTTCGCGCGATGATCTGGCCGTTGATCGGCGAAGGCAGCATGATCCGGTTGAGCGCACCACCCCCATAGCCGGCTGCGGAGAGCTGCTGCAGTGCCTGACGAAGCGCAATGCTGGCCTCGATCGCGGCGGAGCGGGCGGCAATAAGATCCTGTTCGGGCGAGACGCGTTCGGCGAACAGCCGTTGTTCGCGACGGAGATTACTCTGCGCAAGTGACGATCGCGCGCGCGCGGCCTCGATATTACCTTTGAGCTGAGCGGCTTCGTGGCTCTCGATGACTGCAAGGGTGTCGCCACGGTGGACGTACTCGCCAAGGTTGCGTGACAGGGTGACGACACGCCCGCCGATGGCGGCGGATACGATCTGGATGCCTTGCGGATCGCCCTCGATGGTCGCGGGGAGCTCGATTGCGCCTCCGTTTCCGCCAATAGCCGGCCGGGCAAGCTGGATGCCGGCTGCCTGTATCTGTTGAGAATTCAGATTAACGACGCCTTCCGGTGGACGCGCCTCTTTGGCTTTGCCTGCGGAGTTGGTGTCTTTAGCGGTGTCGTCGGCGTTTCCGCCACATGCGACGAGCATCATCGTCAAGGTAAGCGACAGCGCCGCCTTCATCGGGTGAGGGATCATCGGTTCTGATCTTTCTGATCGGGGGCGGCCGTCGTCAGACGGTCCCGCCGCGCCTGGGCATCGTGGTAAGCAGCGAGCGCATCGATCGCAGCGGTGCGCGTTTCGGACAGCGTACGCTCGGCATCGAGCAGATCGAGCTGCCCGAATTTGCCCTCGCGATAGCCAATCCGCGCAATGCGCGCGGCCTCGCTTGCTGCGGCCAGAGCGGGGCCGCTCGCGTCACGTGCCGACGTTGCGGCATTCGCAACCTCGGCCTCCGCGCTGGCTATCGCTTGGGCAGTGTCCAGCTCGGCCCCGCGTCGCAAGGCTTCGGCCTGATCGCTTTGCGCGCGCGCCTGTGACACCGCGGCGCTGCCATTATTGAAAACGGGAAACGGTATCGACACCCCGAGCACCGCTGCCACGTTGTTTGTCGCTTCGAGCCGGCGGGCGCTGGCGCTGAGCGTCACATCGGGGATGCGTTGCGACCGGGCGAGCCGCACCTGCGCTTCAGCGGTCGTCACATCGGCTCTGGCAGCTGCGAGCGCGAGCGTTCCGATCGGATCGATCGGGTGGGCAGGACCAAAGCCCTCCACGCGATCGAACCATGCCAGATCGAGCGGTTTTACGATCGATTGGCCGATGCGCCGTGCAAGGTTGTCTCGTGCCACCGCGGCAAGCCGCCGGGCGCGC
The DNA here is from genome assembly GCA_964658485.1 of uncultured Acetobacteraceae bacterium. Lineage (GTDB taxonomy): Bacteria > Pseudomonadota > Alphaproteobacteria > Sphingomonadales > Sphingomonadaceae > Novosphingobium. The sequence goes on from CAZZYX010000003.1 coordinate 15,761, forward strand.
TCCTCGGCGGTCTCGGCATTGATGCGCAGCACATCGGCTCGCTGCTGTTCCAGCGGTGATGCACGCCCTGCCTGAACCCGGATATTGGCCGCGCGTAACGCCTCATGCGCAATGCTGGCCTGCTCGCTGGCTGTGACGATCCGGCGCTCGGCTGATGCCGCCACGATATAGAGTTGGGTGATCGCAAGCCGCAAATCCGCCTCGGCAAGGGCAGACCCTATTCGGGCGCGTTCGCCGATCGCATCGGCCACCGCGATCCGCGCCGCTCGCTTGCCGCCGAGCTCGATCGGAAATGCCAGACCCGCGGTCGTCTCGGCGCTGCGGACACCGCGATACTGCCCGCTTCCGGCAATGTTTTCGGTCTCGGCAACGATCGAAGGGTTGGGTCGGTAGCCGGCAATGGTGCGGCCTGCCGCAGCCGCCCGCACACCGGCGGTGGCAGCCTGAAGGCTGGGAGCGGTAGCGCCGGCAAGGGATAGTGCCTGCTCAAGCGTGAGCGGGGGGCCGGACGATATAGGTTCGGATGACTGCGCATGCGCGATCGACGCGCATGACGCTACGGCCAACAGGCCGGCGATAAAACGGTACATGGGTGACGGACTCCTGACGAACGCTGGGTCCCGCGCCGGCTTGCCGGGCGGGGACTAGACGATGGTCAGGCTTGGGGAGGTCGCAACGCGGGGTCGGATGGGGCAGGTGCAACCGGTCCGCTGCTCCACACCGATCGAGTCACGCGTAGTGGGACCACGGATGCAACGGAGTTGGGCGTTATCGGAACGCCGATATCGTGACCGTGGCATCCGTCATGATGATGGGCATAACCCTTCTGGCTGTCGGCAGGCACCTGATCGCCATCGCCATTGGCATGGCCGATCGATGTAGCGGACGAGACCTCCGCCCCTCCCGGCACCTCAGCCGCGTGCGCAACCGAACCGAACCCGAGCGACATCAAGAGCATCAGACAGATAATAAGGGCGGACAGGCGGCGCATCGCTCCGGCCCTTAGCAGCTTATCCGCCACCATGTAATCTAAAGTAAAACCGCGATCCCAAATTAGCGCTTAACGCGGCGACAGCGACGGCGCGATCACCTCCGCCCGGGGTGCGCTGCCATTGATGGCCGCCCATCCTGCCGTAATCAGGACATGAACGCAGAGAAGAGCAAGCATGGCCCCTTCAACATGGCCGCGCGCGTGTGCCACACGATCGCCATCCGGCAACACCAAGGCTGATCGCGTAGTTCGCCGTATCCCCAAAGAAATCGAGCGCATCGTCGCTCCATATTCAGAAAAAGAGGACGGATGGGTCGCTCGATCGACAGATCGATCCGGCTATCTCAACCTTAAAGGAACCGGCTCTTTTCCACGGTATCGGCACGTACCGTCTCATTAGTGCGCCTCGCACTTTTTGGTTCACTAACGAAGCCTTGGAAGTGCCAAAATCATCATGGCATGCGACCGATCGTGCGCTTTTTTTCAATCGGCTCGGGCGGGATTTAGGGTTGGATACGGAACATTCAAAGCGATGCCACCATATTGTTCTCATCCGAACAGCTTGACCCCCTAAGCATCCTCCACTAAAGGCTAATGCGAATCATTATCAATTTTGCGGGGTAACAATGAAACTGACAAGGGTGGGGCGT
>CAZZYX010000003.1:17411-73497 GCA_964658485.1 uncultured Acetobacteraceae bacterium
ACGAAAGCGGACTTGCGTGTGTGGTGATTTCAACAGCTGTTTTAATGGCAGGAGCCGGACCGGCGCTGGCTGCCGATGCAGGCGCGGACGCGCCGGCCGATAGCATCACCGTGACCGCAACCCGAATTCCGCAACCCGTTGCCACCGTTCCGGCAACTGTCTCAGTGATCGACGCCGGTCAGATTGCCGATGACATGGTCACGAACATCAAGGATCTGGTGCGGTACGAACCGGGAGTCAGCGTCCAGCACTCGCCTGCCCGCTTTGGCGCGGCACGTGGCATTACCGGCCGTGCCGGCGATGCCGGCTTCAATATCCGCGGGCTAGACGGCAATCGCGTGCTGATCCAGGTCGATGGCATCCGCCTGCCGGATGCCTTCGATTTCGGCGCGCAATCGGTCGGGCGCGGCGATTACGTCGATGTCGGGCTGGTCAAATCGGTCGAAATCCTGCGTGGGCCTGCGTCCGCGCTCTATGGGAGCGATGGCCTGGCGGGCGCGGTCAGCTTCACCACTGCCGATCCCGAGGATTTCCTGCCCGAGCGCACGTCCATCGGCGGGTCGGTGCAGGCGGGCTACGACAGTTCGGACCGCCAATTCTCGGAAACCGGCGTCCTGGCCGGACGCTCGGGGAATTGGTCGGCGATGATCGCCTACACCCGGCGCGATGGCCATGAACTCAGGAACATGGGTAGCAACGACGCGTCGAACGCCAACCGTACCGCGCCCAATCCGCAGGACACGACCTCGAATGCCGTGCTGGGCAAGCTGGTCTGGGCGCCGAACGCGGCCAACATCGTACGGCTGACGCTCGATCACCAGGACGATCGCACCGCCACCGATGTCCTGAGCGGCATCGCTGCCTTACCCTCCGCCGCAACCAGCGTCATCGGCCTGACGGCGCGGGACACCAGCAAGCGCAACCGCGCCAGCCTGGACTGGCGCTATCGCGGATCGGGCTGGCTCACCCAGGCGCAAACCGCTTTCTGGGTGCAGCAATCGCGCGACCGCGAATTTACCGCCGAGGATCGACTGACTGCTGCCGACCGTACCCGGCTCAACACCTTCGACAATCGCGTGATCGGCGCCAGCACCGAACTGCGCTCCGATTTCACGACTGGCCCGATCACTCACAAGCTGATCTGGGGCGGGGACGCCAGCGTTACCCGGCAGGAGGGCATACGCAGCGGCACCGTTCCCACCGCGCCCGACGTATTTCCGACGCGGGCCTTTCCAATTACCGATTATTGGCTGGCGGGCGGCTATCTCGCCGACCAGATCGGCGTCGGGGGCGATCGATTGACCTTGTATCCGACGCTGCGCTTCGATTATTACAGCCTTTCCCCCCGGCGCGACGCGCTGTTGCCGGCCAGTTTTACAGCCGCCGGCCAGCATGGTTCGCGATTGTCACCCAAGCTGGGCGCGGTGCTCAAGCTGGCGGGCCCGGCCAGCCTGTTCGTCAATTATGCGCAAGGTTTCAAGGCGCCGTCGCCGAGCCAGGTCAACCAGTTCTTCGAAAACCCGACTTCGCCGCAGTTCGCGTACAAGACTATTCCCAACCCGAACCTGAAGCCCGAAACCAGTCGCAGCTTCGAAGGTGGTTTGCGGCTGCACGACGACGATTTCGATGCCGGGGTGACCGCCTTCACCGGCCGCTATCGCAACTTCATCGATCAGCAGATAACCGGCGGCACGGGATCGGTCGCCGATCCGATCATCTACCAGTTCATCAACCTCAATCGCGCGAAGATCGAGGGATTGGAGGGCAAGATCGATGCTCATTCCGCCAGCGGCTTCACCGGCAATGTCGCTGTATCCTACGCGCGCGGCGAAGTGACCAACAATAGCGGCATCAAGACACCGCTGCTCAGTGTCGATCCGGTCAAGATCGTGGTCGGGGTCGGCTATCGCGACACCGCTGGTCGCTTTGGCGGACAGCTCATCATGACGCATTCGCAAGGCAAGGCAGAAGAGCGCACCACCGGCGGCTGCACGACCGCCTGCTATGTCCCGGGCGCCTTTACCATCCTGGATGCGACCGCCTTCGTGCAACTGGCAAAAGCGGTGACGCTGCGCGCCGGCATCTTTAACATCACCAACGAGAAATACACCTGGTGGAGCGATGTGCGAGGCCTGGATGCGACCGCTGCCTCGACCGCCGACGCCTATACCCAGCCTGGCCGCAATGGCAGCGTATCACTCACCGCGCGCTTCTGAACGGAGGATATTGCATGAAAATCCAGACCTTGATCGCCATGGCCGCCTTGATCGGCCTTGTCCCCATGGCGCCTGCCAATGCCGACGCGCCGATTGCGAATCGCGCGGCTACAGACGAAACAACTGCCTTAGCTGCAGACCGGCAGGCGATCCTGGCTATGGTCGGCAATTTTCACGTCACCTTCGACATGCGCGAAACGACGTCGTGGCGCAAAGACTACACGCCAATCCCGGCCAAGCTGATGGGTGGCGATGAAAGCGTGCGTGTGATCTCCGACGATAGCCATCATATCATCCTGCAGCACCTGCTGGTGGTAAAGGACAAGGCTGGCAAGACCGAGGTGATCAAACACTGGCGGCAGGACTGGACCTACCAGCCTGAGAGCGTGCTGGTCTACGCCGGAGAAGGCCAGTGGAAGACTGAGGCGGTGCCAGTTGCGATGCGCCGGGGCCGCTGGTCGCAAACGGTCTGGCAGACCGATGACTCGCCGCGCTACGGTGGCTGGGGCCAGTGGACCGATGAAGGAGGCGTGCGCCGCTGGCGGAGCAACTGGACGTCGCGGCCATTGGCACGGCGAGATGCGGTGCGTCATCCACCCTATGATCGCTACCTCGGCATCAACCGCCATTCGCCTACCCCCGATGGCTGGATCCACTGGCAGGATAATATCAAGATGGGCAAAGCCGATGGCAAAATCGTGCCCTTCGTGCAGGAATCCGTGCTGAATACCTATAAGCGAGGTGGCGATTTCGATGTGGCCGCAGCCGATGCATATTGGACGGCGACCAAGGATTATTGGGCGGCGGTGCGCGGCCTGTGGGATGCGGCGATCGTCCAGCACGGCGGCGTCCATGTTGCCGAGGTCGCCGAGACCGGATCGGCATCGGGCGAACGGCTGATGGTCTATGCGGACGATATTCAGGCTGGCAAGCTCAAGATCAGCGATGCCATTGCGAAAGCGAAAGTGATCATCGCCGAGGTTACCGGGACATGACGACCCGCGTTCCGGGCGTCGGCAAAGTAGCCGGGTCCAGCGGCGGGGCCGTTCCTCAGCTTGCTTCTTCTGGGTCCGATTGCATCTGAATATAATTCTGGATACCCATGAGCTTGATTAGATCGAGCTGTTTTTCGATCGTGTCGACATGGTCCTCCTCGCTGTCCAGGATATGGGTAAACAAATCCCGGCTGACGTAGTCCCGCACCTCTTCACAATGCGCGATCGCATTCTTCAACTGCGGGATCGCGTCCATCTCGAGGGCAAGATCGGCCCGGAGGATTTCTTCAACCGTTTCCCCGACGCGCAGCCGCCCTAAATCCTGAAAATTAGGCAGGCCATCGAGGAATAATATACGATCGGCCAGCTTGTCGGCGTGCTTCATCTCGTCGATGGATTCGCTATACTCATACGCGGCCAGACGACGTACGCCCCAGTGCTTGAGCATACGGTAATGCAGAAAGTACTGATTGATTGCGGTTAGTTCATTCTTAAGGGATTCGTTGAGAAAGCCGATAACCCTGATATCGCCCTGCATTCCACGCCTCCGAATTTGCCCAAGCCACTATAGTCGTAACGCACGCAGATAACCATCGACAAGTGGGAATACAGAGGCGTTCAGGCTGGCATCAGGGCTTCTTCGGCGACAATCCGGGCGGCAAACGGCACGCATTGGCAGCAGTTGAATTCGTGGCCGAGGTCGGCATAAATTTCTTCGACATCCCGCATGCCCTTGCGCGCGGCATCGCGGATCTGGTGTTCCCGTATGACATTGCAGATGCAAACAACCATGCGACTCTCCTATTGCTCCACCATAACGCTAATGCGAGGACGTCGCAATAAGCAATTATGTGCCTGAAGTTATCCTGGCTGAAATTTCGTTCAGTGCATCGAATGCCCGATGCTGAATTCAGCATTTGCACGAAGCTCATGGATTCTTCGAACTTGCCGCTGACAGTTTCGCAGGCTAGGTATTGCGAATAGTTCGCAATAAGTGACGGGGCGCAAAAGCAGACGAAGGATCGACCATGAGCCGCCATTTTTTGCCACCCGTGTCAAAGACTCCAGCTACCTCGGCGATCCTGATCGATGCGGCGCGGTGCCGGCGGGATGCGCGGGACAGCAGCCAACCGGTTCAGCCCAGCCTGGCGCGAATGCTCACTGCCTATCACTGCATAATGCTGGCGCCTGTTTTCGACAGCCTGTGCCTGTTTTATGAAGCCGCTCTTGGCCGGCCGATGACAGTGGGCGACGCGCTGGCCTATTCGGATGACGAGACAATGCTGATCGGACTGATGAACCAGACCACGCTGCGCCAACGCTTGTCGCATCCGGAAGGCGGCACACCCCTCGACTGCGCTCTGTGGACGACACAGATCATGCTCGCCCTCACCTTCAGATTTCCATAGCCTTACAATAGAGAAAATTAGCCTTCGGAAGTCGATTATAGTCGCATGCCAATTTGCGTTGTTGCCCTGCATAGCAGGACGGCAACGTGCTAATGACGGTGGCTCGATCTTTTCGGACCGCTTCATGGCCAGGAATGCTCTGCGAAAGCGAGATAGGTTGGATCTATCCCTCACGCAAACCCAGGACCAGCCTCGGTTTCATGCTCCAGAACATGGCGCAGGAAATCGAGCGCCGACCTGATCTCGGCTCGGCTTAAAACGCCCCCCAGCGAGACGCGCACGGCTTCCACGGGCTGGCCACTCACGGTAAAAGCGTCACTGACGACGATACTTATATCGGAAGATCGCATTCGCGCCGCAAATGCCGAGCGTTGCCACGGCTTGGGCAATGCCATCCATAGGTGAAAAGCTTCCGGATGCGTGACATAGCTGCCCTTGGGCAATAGCTCGGCCACGATCTTTTGCCGGACGGCAACTTCCTTGCGAAGTGCTTCGACGATGGCGGTCGCGGTGCCATCCTCGATCCATAACGTTGCCAGCGCCGTGGTCAGCGGCGAAGCCATGACCGTGGTCGTCCGCATCAGCGCCGAGACCGGCCATAGCCGCCGCTGATCGGGTGCGACGATATACGCGATGCGCAGCCCTGCGCCGATGCATTTCGACAGGCTCGCAACATAATAGGTTATATCCGGCGCCAGCGTCGCAAAGGCAGGCACCGGTCGGCGCAACAGCGCGCCATAGGCGTCGTCCTCGATGATCGCCACGTCGTGCGCGCGCGCGACAGCAATCGTATCGATCCGGCGCTGCTCAGACATGGTCGAGGTGGTGGGGTTGAGCAGGGTCGGGTTGAGGTACAACGCCTTGGGTTTATGCTCGCGGCACAGGACTTCGAACGCGGTGGGATCGATGCCTTCCTCATCGAGCGGGATACCGACGAGGCTCAGTCCCAACCTTCCAGCAATCGCCTTGATACCCGGATAGGTCAGCGCCTCGCAGAACAGCACGTCCCCCGGCGCAGCGAGAACCTGCAGTATCGATTGGAAGGCGACGTGCGTACCGGGACATATCTGCAGGCGTTCAGGGTCGACATCGAGCCCACGTAGCCGCAGGAAACGCACGGCAGCTTCGCGTTGCTGGTAGGTACCGCCAAACGCCTGATAGCGTAGCAACGTAGGAAGATCGTTGCCGACTTTCAGCATGCCCTCCTGCATCCGGTCATAGAGCCCGCGATCTTCAGGCTCCGGCGCCACGTTCATGGTCAGGTCTACAATCGACGGGCGTACCGCGCCGTGGATGCGCCGTGGCTGACCGACCACGAATGTTCCTTGCCCGACCCGTGACTCGATCAGGCCGCGCTTCTGCGCCTCGACATAGCCGCGCGCGACGGTCGTGAAGTTGATGTTCAGCCGCTCGGCAAGTTCCCGCTGTGGCGGCAATCGGTCCGACACTCGCAAGTGACCATCGCGCACATCTTGCGCGATCGCATCGGCTATCGCCCGATAATGTGGTTTTCCAAACCGTTCGAGGTTCGGGGTCCAGTCGTTGATTGTTACCATTTGGCGCCAGTAAATTGCAATCAATATCCAGTCAATAAAATTTCGACCTGTTTCTGATCGCAGTAAAACTGACGCCATCATATTGGCTGATTCGTAGCAGAATTGAATGCAAAATCTTTTAAGCCCGTGGATTTCGCGATATCGGCTATAAGCTTTGAACTCCGCCCGTCTTTAAAAAATACCGCTTCATCGCAACTCATTGCAGATATTGAATGCATTCAATGCTGCAGCCGCTAACCAGATATTGACCGCTTTTTTAGTTTAGGTCATCTTGCTTTTCAGCCCAACGGCCACCTTCAGCAGGAGCAAGCAATGCCAACCGTAACCGCGCCAGCCCATAAAAAGGGCGACTATCTCGTTGATTACGAACAGAAAGTCTTCGAAGACGTCAAGGCCGAACCAGGCGAAAAGGCCCTGGTCACATTCCACACCGTCGCCTTCGAGGGCTCGATCGGCCTGGTCAACATGCTCCAGGCCACGCGGCTGCAGCGCAAGGGCTTCGAGACGACGGTCCTGCTTTATGGTCCCGGTGTCACGCTGGGCATCCAGCGCGGCTTCCCGACGCTTGGCGACGAGGCGTTTCCGGGACATCTTGCGGTCAATAACCAGATAGAAAAGTTCATGAAGGAAGGCGGCAAGGTCTATGCCTGCCGCTTCGCCCTGCAGGCGCTTTACGGTCACGGCGAGCCATCGCTGATCGCCGGCATTGTCCCGATCGCCCCGCAGGACGTGCTCGACCTGATCCTGCTGCACCGCAAGGACAATGCCTTCACGCTCCATACCTGGACGCTTTGAGGAGCACGGTCGATGAGCGAGAAAAATATTGTCCGGGTAGCGGCGGCCCAGTTGGCACCGGTCTTCGACCGGCCGGGCGGCACTTTGGAAAAGGTGCTGAACGCGATTGGCGAAGCGGCTGGCAGGGGCGTGGGGCTGATCGTGTTCCCCGAAACCTTCGTGCCTTATTACCCGTATTTCTCGTTCATCGACCCGCCTTACCAGATCGGCGCCAAGCACCTGGCATTGTATGACGAAGCTGTGGTGGTCCCCGACCGCACCACCGAAGCGGTCGCGGCGTCGGCCCGCAAGCATGCCATGGTGATCGTACTCGGGGTCAACGAGCGTGATGGCGGCTCGCTTTACAATACCCAGCTGGTGTTCGACGCGGACGGCACACTTGCGCTCAAGCGGCGCAAGATCACGCCCACGTATCACGAACGCATGGTCTGGGGGCAAGGCGATGGCTCGGGATTGCGTGCGGTCGATACCGCCGTCGGCCGGGTCGGCGCACTGGCCTGCTGGGAGCATTACAACCCGCTGGCACGCTATGCGCTGATGGCCGATGGCGAGGAAATTCACGCCAGCCAGTTCCCCGGCTCGATGGTCGGAACGGTATTCCACGACCAGATCGAAGCGGCAATCCGTCACCACGCGGCGGAAAGCGGCTGTTTCGTCGTCAACGCCACGGGCTGGCTGACCGACGACCAGCGCGCCGTCATTGCCCCGGACGAAAAACATCGCCGCGTGCTGTCGGGCGGCTGCCTGGCCGCGATCATCTCGCCCGAGGGCCAGCATGTCGTGCCGCCGCTCACCCAGGGCGAGGGTCTGCTGATCGGCGACTGCGACATGGCTCTGGTCATGAAGCGCAAGCGGATGATGGACTCGGTCGGCCATTACGCCCGGCCCGAACTGCTCTCGCTCCACATCGACGATCGTCCAGCCCGGGCAGTCGTCCGCTCTCACGTTTCAACCTTCAACCCGGAGATTCACGATGGCGACGCAGCACCCGACAGCCTTGGCGACGGCGACAGCGACCTCGATGATGATCGCCGAGTTGCAGTCCTTCGGCATCCGGCTCGCTGATCCCAGGGCCGGTGCCGCAAGCCGGCGCGGCGGAGCCGGGCCATCCGATCACAAGGCGGTGACCATCGACGGGGTGACCGTGATGATCCCGATCCACACCGCCAGCGCCTGCGAGTCCCCCTACAGCGCGACCGTCCCCGGCACCGATGGCCTGTCCGCAGTCAGTTGCGGCACCCGCACCATCGGCAAGATCAGTTTCCCGCCGCAACCGCGCTTCTATGGACTGTCCACCGCGGACGGCATCCCTTATTCCCATATCGCCACCCTGCATGGCCGCGACGTGCTCGCCACCACGGTCCTGCAGACCTGCATCCGCTACCAAAGCCGCACCAAAAGCTGCCAGTTCTGCGCGATCGGCCAGTCGCTGGCCGCCGGTCGCACGATTGCTCACAAATCCCCGGCACAATTGGCAGAGGTCGCCAAAGCGGCGGTCGAACTCGATGGCGTCAAGCACATGGTGATGACCACCGGCACGCCCAGTACCAGCGATCGTGGTGCGGGTATCCTGTGCGACAGCGCGGCGGCGGTGAAGGCGGCGGTTCCGCTGCCGATCCAGGGCCAGTGCGAGCCACCAGACAATGACGGCTGGTTTACCGCGATGCGCGACAGCGGCATCGACACGCTCGGCATGCACCTCGAGGTCATCACCCCCGAACTGCGCGCCCGCCTGATGCCGGGCAAGGCTGGCGTGCCGGTGGCAAGCTATATGGCGGCGTTCGCAGCGGCGGTTCCGGTATTCGGGCGCGGCCAGGTTTCGACCTACATCCTGGCCGGACTGGGCGACACCCGCGAGACGCTGCTGGCGATTTCCGAGCAACTCATCGCCATCGGCGTTTATCCGTTCATCGTTCCATTCGTGCCGATTTCGGGAACCCCACTGGAGGATCATCCGGCTCCGTCATCTGAATTCATGGCCTCGATCCTGTCCCCACTGGCAAGTATGCTGCGCGAGGGCGGACTCGCCGCAGAACTGGTCAAGGCCGGCTGCGCCAAATGCGGCGCCTGTTCCGCGCTGTCGACATTCGAGAAAATCACCATCGAACGGGAGGCGGCATAATGGATCTCGCCATCCCGCCGCTGTTTCGCTCGGCCGACTATCTCGTCCGTTTCGCCACCGAGGCCTGGGAACTGGCCGGCGCGGCGGCACTGCGCCAGGCCGTGTTCTGCCACGAGCAAGGCGTGTTTGCCGATCATGATCGCGACGCCATCGATGACATCGCGACCCCGATCGTGGCGGTGTCGATGATGGCCGGCGATCTCGATGTGGTGGTCGGGACGGTCCGCATCCACCGCGAGCCGGGCGATCTGTGGTGGGGTTCGCGGCTTGCGGTCGCGGCCTCACACCGGACCATCGGCACGCTTGGCCCGGCGCTGATCCGGCTGGCGGTATCGAGCGCGAATGCGCGCGGTTGCCAGCGCTTTCACGCCCATGTCCAGAGCCGCAACGAACTGTTGTTCCGCCGGATGCACTGGCACCGGCTCGACGAGGTCGAACTGCACGGCCACCCCCATGCCCTGATGCGCGCCGACCTGGCCCATTATCCGCCGATCGTGGATGGCGTTGCCGGGTTGCGTACGCAGGTCAGGCGCGCGGCATGAGCGACATCGAGACCCTTGCCGCGTTGATCCGCGACAGCCGGGGCGTCCAGCACAAGGGCGACATCGCCGAAGTGGTCGCAGCGCTCGGCATCGGTGGCAGCGATAGCATTCCGGTCGGCGACGACACTGCCGCCATCCCCGACGGTGACGGCCATCTGCTGTTCGCCATCGAAGGCTTCGTCGATGATTTCGTCGCCGCCGATCCGTGGTTCGCCGGGTATTGCGGGGTGATGGTCAACGTCAGCGATATCCTCGCCATGGGTGGTCGCCCGATCGCGGTGGTCGATGCGATCTGGAGCAAGGACAGCGCCAATGCCGCCTCGGTTCTGGCCGGAATGCGTGCCGCAGCGGCCCGTTATGGCGTGCCGATAGTCGGCGGGCATAGCAATTTACGCGCGGCATCGGCTCAGCTTGCGGTTGCCATATTGGGGCGAGCGAAGCGTCCCGTCACCAGCTTTGCAGCGCAGCCGGGCGATGTGCTGCTCGTCGCGACCGATCTGGGCGGTAATTTTCGCGGCGCTTTCCCGTGGTGGGACGCCAGCACCGCTAGCGACCCGATCCACCTGCGTCGGACAATGGAAATTCTTCCCGAACTTGCCGAGATGGGTTTGCTGACCGGCGTCAAGGATATCAGCATGGCCGGCGTCGTCGGCACTGCGATGATGCTGGCCGAAGCGTCGGCGATCGGCTGCATCATCGATCTCGATCGGCTGCCGATCCCGCCGGGAATAGCTATGCAACGCTGGCTCACCGCGTTTCCCAGCTTTGGTTTCGTGATGACTGCCCCTGCCAGCAATGCGCCCGCCATCATCGCCGCGTTCGCGCGCGAAAATGTCGCGTGTGCGATCGTCGGAACCGCAGACGACAGCCACACCGTCTTGATCCAGCGCGGCGACACGACCGCCACCGTCTGGGATTTCGCGCATCCGCTGACCGGCTGCACCCGCGCCAACGCTCTCATTCCGGAGAAACAACATGCCTGAGATGCACTTTCGCGTCCGCTGGCCCGATGGCCGCCTGGAGGAGTGTTACTCGCCCTCGACGATCATCACCCAGCACTTCGAGGCCGGTATTCCCTATCCCCTCGACGATTTTCTATCTCGAGCGCGCACCGCCCTGAAAGCTGCCAACGAACGCGTCCGCTCCCGCTTCGGGATGGGCTGCGCACAGGCGGTCAACCAACTCCTGGCGATCGAGGCTTCCGCTGCCGCCTTCGCCGATACGCCCGACGCAACCGTCCGCATCGAAGGCTTCGATCAATGACCCGCCCATCCCGGAAGGATACCGCCATGCCCGTCGAACTGCTGAAGACCGAGGCGCGCCGCCATTTTCCCGTCCTGATCGTCGGCGGCGGGCAAGGCGGCCTGTCGCTCAGTCACCTGCTCAAGCAGGAAGGCATCGAGCATGTCATTCTCGAAAAAAATTGCATCGGCCATAGCTGGCGGACCGAGCGCTGGGATAGTTTTTGCCTGGTCACGCCTAACCGCCAGTGCCGGCTGCCGGGCTTCAGCTACAGCGGCGAATATGGCGGCACCGACAAGCATGGCTTCATGCTCAAGGACGAGATCATCACCTTCCTCGAAAGCTACGCCGCGCTGGTCCAGCCACCGATCCACGAGGGCGTCGCGGTCACCGGCATCAGCCCGCGCAAGAACGGCGGCTTCGAAGTCCGCTCGTCCGATGGCGTGTTCACCGCCGACAAGGTCATCATCGCGATCAGCGGCTATCACATCCCGATCGTCCCGCGCGTCGGCGCGGCGATGCCGGCGAACGTGCTGCAGGTCCAGTCGCTCGATTACCGCAATCCCCACGACCTGCCCGAGGGTGAAATCCTGGTCGTCGGCTCGGGGCAATCCGGGTGCCAGATTGCCGAGGATCTCCACCTCGCCGGACGCAAGGTCCATCTCGCCGTCGGCGATGCGCCGCGCGCGCCGCGCCTATATCGTGGGCGCGATTCGACCGACTGGCTGGAGGAAATGGGTCATTACGACATGCCCCTGACCGATCACCCGTCGAGCGAAAAAGTCCGCCAGAACGAAAATCACTACCTGACCGGGCGTGACGGCGGACGCGAGATCGACCTACGCAAATTCGCCACGGAAGGCATGAAGCTATATGGCATGCTGGCCGCGATCGAGGGGCAGACCATTCGCTTCCAGCCCGATCTCGGCCATCATCTCGATACCGCCGACGCGACCTATGTGCGAATTCGCAACACCATCGATGCCTATATCGAGCGGGCAGGAATCGAGGCACCCGTCGAACAGCCCTATGCGCCATGTTGGGCACCTGAAATCGAACCGCTGACGCTCGATCTCGCGGCGATGAATGTCAGCACCGTCATCTGGTGCACCGGCTTCCGCATGGATTTCAGTTTCATCGACGCGCCGGTCTTCGATGGTCGCGGCTATCCCGCCCATGAGCGCGGCGTGTCCGCTTTCCCAGGGCTCTACTTCATCGGCCTGCCGTGGCTCCATACCTGGGGTTCGGGCCGGTTTGCCGGAGTTGCCCGCGACGCATCTCATATCGTCGAGCACATCGCCGCAGACGGCGCCTTGACGGAGAAGCTCGCCGCCACCGGCTGATATTGGGAGAGGAAGCCCCGATAACCGGCTGATCACAAGCCGGGACAGGCGACCATCAACAGCAACAGGAAAAGGAGGCGACGATGTCATCGTTCGTCAAGGGACTAGCTTTGTCTATCGCATTAACCGCCGGCACCATCGGCACCGCTCACGCGCAGGCCACCGACGGCCCCGTACTCAGCGGCGAGTTCGACACCTCGGTCGGCAACGATTACGTCACCTCGCATGGCCTGGTCGCGACCACCCATGGGGTTGCGCTCCAGAGCCAGGGAGCCGCCACCTTGACCTTTCCGAGCGGCGTCGCCGTGACTGCCGGCGTCTGGACCGACTTCAATCCGGGCTATGACAAGCATGCCAATACGACGCGCGGCGTGAATGAAACCGATCCGTTCCTTGCAGTGACCGTACCCGTCACCCAGCGCTTTTCGCTGACCGCCAAATACGTCGCGTTTGTCGGCAACAACCTGCCCCGGACCGCACAGAATGTCGCCGTGGTCGCCAGCTATGCCGACGGCGGCCCGCATCAGGCGCTGACGATCAATCCCTACGTCGTGTTCTTCTATGAAGTCAGTGGCAGCTCGGTCATCGGCGTCGGCAAGGGCGGGAATACCTTCGACGTGTGGCTGGGCGCCACGCCGACGCTCAAGCTGAAAGGGTTGACGCTCGCCATGCCAACCTGGATCACATTGGGTCCGAAAAGCTTTTTCGGGCCAATCGACGACGGCAATCTCGGCCTGTTCACCACCGGGCTGAAAGTCATCAAGCCGCTCGACCTCGGTCCGCACGCGGGCAAATGGTCGGTCTATGCCAATGTCCAGTATTTCCGCCTGGCCAACGACAATCTGCGACTGGTCAAGGCGGCGCTCAATCTGGGCGACAACGGTCCCGATCAGGTCCAGTTTGGCGTCGGGATGAACGTGGGGTTCTGATGCCGACGTCATCGCGACCGAGCGCCACGATGCCACCGATCGCGGTGACCGACCGGCTCCATTTTCCCACGATGGAGCCGGTTCGGATCGGCATGCCCGAACTCTGCCTGACCGGGCTTTCGGAAACATGGCTATTCAAAGCCTGCGGCCATCGCCACTGGCTGGCGCTCGCCCGGGCGCATGGCCAGGAACAGCTTACCTTCCGGAACCTGGCGGGAGAACGTCTTTACCCGGCATTCACCTCCGTCACGATCGAGCAGGCCAGGCTAGATCACGCCTGCGAGGACGATATCCTGACGTTCGAGGTGACGCTCGGACGTACCGGCCGCACCCGCTATCACAGCCATATCATCGTGCGCAGCGGCGGTGTGCAGGTTGCGGTGGTGTTGATGGAGACGATCTTCATCCGTCGCGAGATCGTCGGGCAGAACCGTGGGGTTGCCCGTTCGGTCGTGGCTCGTCCCTGCAGCCTGCTGCCCTCGGCATCGCTGCCCCGCCTCGACCCCGGTGCCGATCTGTGCGAAAAATCGGACTTCACCCAAGGCGATCGCGAGACGATCGTGCTGATCCCCTCGCCGCATGAAGACTTCAACGGTGCCGGCTTCCTCTATTTCGCGGCATTCCAGGCCATGGTCGATCGAGCCGAATGGCAATGGTTCCGACCGGTCAAACCGGTACTGCAAACCGGTTTTCGGCAAATCCGCTATCTTGGCAATGTCGAGCCGGGAGAGAATGTGCAGGCAAAGCTGATCCGCACCCGTCATGACGAGACCGGCCTGGCACATCTTGTTTCGCTGCATCGCGCTACTGACGACTTCGAGATCGCCCGCTGTCATACGTGGCGCAAGCCGTGCATTGACCCGACTGTTGGAACCGGCAATTGATGCACCACTCGTACCGCCGTTCACCCAGGCCACCGCAACGGCCAAGTTGCGCATGACCGAGGATGGCTGGAAACGCGATCATGAGGCGATGATTGCTGAGGTTCGCACGGAACGCTGGTCGAGAAGTGTGGAGTTACTTCGCACGCGCCAAACCAATCCGCTCGCGGAACAGATTATGTCTTATTTGAAGACAGGCGGGTGTTCTGGCCAATTTTTTTTCGGCTACATGGAGCGAATCACCCTTGCAACGCTGAGGTGTGATGGCTGCGATCCCGAATGGCTTGCCTCCGAATCCGCACTCAAGATGCTCCGCAAGTCCATCGGATTTCAGGTTGCCGAACTGGCTGCGTCATAGTCGATCCCAGTCAGGGTGAGTTCGCGGATTGCATGCTTCGATCAGTGCTGGCGTGGTCCCTGAGTCACAAGCGGCCGGGAGCCGGGCCGAAAAGCCTGCGGTGACGCCGTGGCTGACTCAGAAATTTTGGATATTTTCAGTGATCTTTCTAGATCAAATATCTAAATTATAATAATAATATGGCGCGCCCGACAGGACTCGAACCTGTGACCCCAAGCTTAGAAGGCTCGTGCTCTATCCGGCTGAGCTACGGGCGCCGCGCGGGTTGCCATAACCATCTCTTGCAGCCCGCGCAAAGCCCGTTACTCATGCACGCCATGGATCAGCCTCTTTCCCGCATGACAGGCAGCGTCGGCGCGCGGCGGCATTTTCGCTTTTTCGATTACATGATGGCCGCGTTCGTTGCGATCCTGCTGCTGTCCAACCTGATCGGCGCGGCCAAGCTGGCCACGGTGCATAGTGTCACCTTTGGCGCTGGCATCCTGTTCTTTCCGATCTCCTACGTGCTCGGCGACGTGCTGACCGAGGTCTATGGCTATGCCAATGCCCGGCGCTGCGTCTGGGCGGGATTTTTCGCGCTGCTGTTCATGGCCTTCATGAGCTTCGTGGTGGTGGCGATGCCGTTCTCGCCCGGTTGGGGCTGTGCTTCCAGCGACAATCCGATCTTTGCCGGCCTGTTGAAGACGCATACTGCGGGCGAACTATGCCAGACCACCTATGAATCGGTGTTCGGCAACACCTGGCGCATCGTTGCCGCCTCGGTCACGGCGTTCTGGGCTGGCGAATTCGTCAACAGCTTCGTCATGGCCAAGATGAAGATCTGGACCGGCGGCAATAAGTTGTGGAGCCGGACCATCGGCTCGACCGTGTTCGGGCAGGCCGTGGACAGCGTGCTGTTCTACCCGATCGCGTTCCTGGGCGTATGGACGACGGCGGACGTGGTGACGGTGATGTTTACCAACTGGGCGATGAAGGTGCTGTGGGAGGTGGTGCTCACTCCGGTTACCTACGCCGTAATCGGCTATCTCAAGAGCCGCGAGGGCGTGGACATCTTCGATACCGACACCGAATTCTCGCCTTTCGCAAAGGCACCAGCGGCTTAATCCAGCCGTATTTATCATGGCGCTCGACCGCATTCGCCTGTCCCGTTTCCGCAACCATGCCGACACCGAAATCACCGGCACCGCGCATTTCAACCTGCTGGTCGGTGAAAACGGTGCCGGCAAGACTAACGTGCTGGAGGCGATCTCGCTATTGGCGCCGGGCCGGGGCCTGCGCCGCGCGGCGTTGCCCGACATGGTCATGCATGGCGAAGCCTCCAGCTTCGCCGTGAGCGCGGAGCTGAGTCCGGGAGGATCGGGCGAACCTGTCCGCATCGGCACCGGGACGCTGCCGGACCGGCCAAGCCGCCGGGTGGTGCAGATCAACGGGGCGGATAGCTCGGCGCTGAGGCTGGGCGAATGGCTGGGACTGTTCTGGCTGACCCCGGCCATGGACCGCCTGTTCATGGACAGCCCCGGCGCGCGGCGGCGCTTTCTCGATCGCATGGTGCTGGCGCTGGAGCCGATGCACGCCCGCCATGCCTCGCGGTATGAGGCGGCATTGCGCGAACGCGGACGGTTGCTGTTTGATATGCACGAACCCGATCCCCGCTGGCTCGACGCGATCGAGAGCCAATTGGCCGAGGCCGGTGCCGAGGTTGCGAGGGCCAGGATGCGGCTGATCGAGCGACTGGCCGCTGCCATCGCCGCCCTGCCCCCATCGCCTTTCGCCCGGCCCGCGCTGGCCTATCAGCCCGGCGGTCCAACCGAGGCGGCCACGCTGGCGCAGGCGCTGGCCGACAGCCGGGGTCGCGACCGCGCCGCCCAGCGCAGCCTGGTCGGCCCGCATCGCGACGGATTGCTGGCTACGCTGGCGGCCAAGCACCAGCCCGCCGCCGAATGCTCCACCGGCGAGCAGAAGGCCATGCTGATCGCGATCACGCTGGCCCATTGCAGCCTGGTGGGGGATGGTGCGGGCGACGCGCTGCCCCGCGCCCGGGTACTGCTGTTGGACGAGGTAGCTGCGCATCTCGATCCCCTGCGCCGCGAGGCGTTGTTCGAGCAGTTACGCGATGGCCCGGCACAAGTATGGATTACCGGGACGGAGGCTGCGCCGTTTGCGGCAATTCGCGATGAGGCAGCCTGTTGGCGGGTCGTCGATGGCTTCGTCGGTAGCGGCGAATAACACATGTTTTCTGCATCTCCGACTGCAAGCGCCGTTGCGTTCGGTAAAACCTTGAGGCACCTTTGGCACAACGCGCGCGCAGGCGCTGCGAGGCCCCTTGTGGTCCTGTCTTGAATTTGGGAGTCCCGCCATGAACATATCGTCTATCCTGCGCGGTTCGTCGCTGGCGCTGGTGCTGAGTTTTGCCGGCAGCGCCGTCGCCCAGCAGCAGCCCACCGGCGGCGCTTCGGTGCAAGCGGCACCTGCGGGCACGCCGCAGATCGGCGACATCGGTCTGGATACGGCAGGCATGGACAAGTCGGTGGCGCCCGGCGACAGCTTTTACGATTACATGAACGGCACCTGGGCACGCAACACGCCGATCCCGGCGGACAAATCGAGCTATGGCGAGTTTACCCGCCTGGCCGATCAGTCGCGGGCGCGGACGCGCGATATCCTCGACCGGGCCAAGCCGGATACCGCGTCGAAAATCGGCACCGCCTATGCCACCTATCTCGACACCGCCGCTATCGAAGCCAAGGGCCTGGCGCCACTCCGGCCCTGGCTGACGCAGATAAAGGCTTTGCATGACAAGGCCGGGTACCCTGCCCTGGTTGCGCAGGCGACCCGAATGGGAGTGGACGTGCCATTCGACCTGGGGGTCAACCAGGACGCCAAGGAGCCGACGACATACGCGGTCGGCCTGTCCCAGTCGGGCCTCGGCATGCCCGACCGCGACTATTACCTGAAGCCTGATTTCGCCGCCCAGAAGGCGGCCTATCAAACGCACCTTGCCTCCATGCTGACGCTGGCGGGAGAGGCGGACGCGGTCGCCCGCGCGAAGGCGATAGTCGATTTCGAAACGGCGATCGCCACAGTCAGCTGGGATCGCGTGGCCAGCCGCGACGCAACCAGGACTTACAACAAGGAAACGGTCGCGGCCCTGGGGGCCAGCGCACCCGGCTTCGATTTCGCAAATTTCCTGAAATTGGCCGGGCGCCCGGTAACCACCATCATCGTCGCGCAGCCAAGCGCCGTGACCGGCATCGCCAGGCTGATCGCCGATGCCCCGCTGGCGGTGTTGCAGGATCAACTGCTGGTGCGGTCGCTCGACGGTTTTGCCAGTGTCCTGCCTGCCGCTTTCGACAAGGAGCATTTCAGCTTCTACGGCAAAACCCTGTCGGGCACGCCTGAACAGGAAGTGCGCTGGAAACGCGCCGTCGATTTCACCACCGACGCGCTGCCTGACGATATTTCGAAAATCTATGTCGCCGAATATTTTCCGCCCGAGACCAAGGCGGCGGCGGACCGGCTGGTGGCCAATATCATCGCCGCTATGAATGCCCGGATCGACCGGCTGACGTGGATGGACCCTGCGACCAAGGCGCGCGCGCACGCCAAGCTGGCCGCGTTCACGCCCAAGATCGGCTACCCCAGCCAATGGCATGATTATGCGCAGTTGACTATCATCCCCGGTGACGCCCTGGGCAATGCCATGCGCGCAAACCAGTGGCAGTTCGACGATGCCACCGGACACCTCGGCCAGCCGCTGCGCCGTTGGGAATGGGGTATGCCGCCGATGGAAGTCAACGCCTACGCCAATTTCTCGATGGTCGAGATCGTGTTTCCGGCCTCCATCCTGCAGCCGCCGTTCTTCGATCCCCATGCCGATCCGGCAGTAAACTATGGCGGGATCGGCGCGGTGATCGGCCATGAAATGAGCCATCATTTCGACGATCAGGGTGCGAAATACGACGCGCAGGGCCGGCTTAGCGACTGGTGGACGCCGCAGGACGTCCAGCGGTTCGGCGCATTGGAGGCCAAGCTGGCCGCCCAGTATGATGCGTACGAGCCGATCCCCGGCATGCATGTCAACGGCAAGCTGACACTGGGCGAGAATTCGGCCGATCTGGCGGGACTGACCGCTGCCTACGACGCCTATCACATGTCGCTCGGTGGTCGCCCCGCCCCGGTGATCGATGGCCTGACCGGCGACCAGCGCTTTTACCTGGGCTGGGCGCAGATCTGGCGACAGAACATGCGCCCGGAGCGAAAAAAACGGCAGCTCGTGACCGATCCGCACTCGCCCGCCGCGCAGCGCGCCGATATCGTCCGCAACATGGCGGCCTGGTATGCGGCGTTCCGACCCGCGCCCACTTCCAAACTGTTCCTGACGCCGGATCAGAGGGTCAGGATCTGGTAATCCCGATTATTTTCCGAACCACAATTTAGCCCTGCCCTGCCATTGCCGCAGCGCCGCCAGGGGTGAACCGACATGCGCTTGCCCGGCGGCCATGCGCTCCACCAGCACTTCCACGGCGCACGGCAGGCGCGTCACCGGGTCGAGGTAGCGCGGATAGAGGATCAGCACCGCCGCGATGAGTTCGTCCAGCGTGCGGCGGCGCTGGCGGCGCGGCGGGATCGGGCCAAGATCGCGGGTCAGACCCCAGCCGGCATAGAACGGCACGCCATGGGTGGTGACCGCGACG
This sequence comes from uncultured Acetobacteraceae bacterium, assembly GCA_964658485.1. GTDB lineage: Bacteria > Pseudomonadota > Alphaproteobacteria > Sphingomonadales > Sphingomonadaceae > Novosphingobium. The sequence continues at coordinate 36,494 of CAZZYX010000003.1, forward strand.
CCTCGACATAGCGCCTCGAACCCGGCAAGCGAGCTGATGACATGCAGGCCGTCGACTTCGTCCAGCAACGTGCTGATAGCCGAATAGCGCTCGATCCGGTCGGCGAATGCCAGCACTTCGGAATTGGGGATCGCGCCGCGCCGATGGCCCGCTTCGACATCGGGATGCGGTTTGTAGATGATCTCGGCGTCGGGTTCGATCTCCCGCGCGCGCGCCAGCAGGTCGCGATTGGAACAGCCGGCGCCGCCGAGCAGAACCGCGCGATCGTCCTCGACTTGCCCGGTTACCAGTACCCGGCGGCATCGGCCGGGACCGGCGAAAACCGGCGGGCGCTTGTCCATGCCCGCCCCCTGCCCGTATTTACTGATCCCCGCCGCCACCAGTCGAGCGCGCAGGCTGTGGGCGCGGGCGACCAGTTCGGGGGGAAATTGGCCGTGCTGGAGCAGGTTTTCGAGCGTACTGGGCCGGCTCGGGTCAAAATGCGCCGCCAGCGGGTCGATGATCACCGACAACGGCGGGACGCAATTGGCGCCGAGCCCGGTGGACCGGATCATGCCGTCCTCGATCTCGCCGACCGCGATGCCGCGCGCCGCCAGACCATCGAGCAGCGCCGGCGCCGTACGGGTCTTCCAGGCCAGCGCGCGAGCATCGGCGGGCAGTGACGCCGCCGTTCGCACTCCCGCGTGGCGCACCGGCCCGCTGCCGTCCCACAGTAGCGCGTCCATCGTTGACCGTTTCCACCGCGCCACCCCTAACACCGCCGCGATACCGCGATTGGCGTCGATCAGCGCGCGCCAGTCGGCAAGAAGCGCCACGATGTCGCGGGCTGAAACCTGCTCGCCGGTAAAGGGATCGCGCCAGCCCCCGCCCAGCAACTCCGCCGCCACCACCGCCCGCAGCCCGGCAATCGAGCCATCCAGCCGTGAGAATCGACCCGTGCCGATCACCGTCAGCGGACGACCCAGCAGCGCCGCAACCAGCGCCAATTCATTATTTGGACCGGCACATATTTCGCCTGCCTGCCCGGCCAGATGCCAGGGATCGCACAGCCGCGTGATGACCGGCACCGGCTGGCTCGTCGCCGAGCGCCGGCTGGCAAACGCGCCGATCATCACTGCCCGCGCCGCCTTGCCCTGCGCCATGGCGGCGCCCAGCATATCCCACGCCTGCGCCTGGGTATCGGGCGCCAGCACGACATCGCGACCGGGGGGAAGGTCGGGCTGCGCTGCCCAGAACGACCCGCCGACGCGTGCATCCGCCAGCGCCGCGATCAGCGCATCGACATCCTCGCCATTACCCGGCGCTGCGACCGCAAGTGGCCCGGCGCGATGACCGGGAAACGGTGGAACTCGCAGGAAGGACGCGGCCATCAGCCCTTCACGACCCATGAACTTTTGACCGTGGCGTCGATCGCCTGGACCTGGCGCAGGAAACCTTCCAGCTCGGCCAGCCGCAGCGCGCAGGGACCATCGCAGCGCGCCCGGTCGGGATCGGGATGCGCTTCCACGAACAATCCGGCCAGCCCCAGCGCCATACCGCTGCGTGCCAGCGCCGCGACCTGGGCGCCGCGACCATCGGCGCTGTCCGGCCTGCCGCCGGGCCGTTGCAAGGCATGGGTGACATCGAACACCACCGGCGCGAAGGTCTTCATCAGGTCCATGCCGAGCATGTCGACCACCAGATTGTTATACCCGAAGCTGCTGCCGCGCTCGCACAGCAGGACGCGATCGTTGCCCGCCTCGGCGCATTTGGCGATGATGTGCCGCATCTCCAGGGGCGCCAGGAACTGCGGCTTCTTGACGTTGATGACCGCGCCGGTGGCGGCGATGGCGATCACCAGATCGGTCTGGCGGGCCATAAATGCCGGGAGCTGGATGATATCCGCCACCTGCGCCACCGCCGCCGCCTGATATGGCTCGTGGATATCGGTCAGTATCGGCACGCCATGGCGGGCCTTGACCTGGGCCAGCAGTTCCAGCCCCTGGTCCAGGCCCGGCCCCCGGAAGGAATGGATCGACGAACGATTGGCCTTGTCGAAACTGGCCTTGAATACGAACGGTATGCCCAGTGCCCGCGTCACTGCCACGAAATGATCCGCCACCTCGAACAGCAGGTCGCGATCCTCGATCACGTTCATTCCACCAATCAGCACGAACGGGCAATCGTTGGCGAAAGTGATGGTATCGGTCAGGCGGATGGCGTGCGGGGGGGTCATGCTGCTCGCCTAGAGGTATTTAACCGGCCGGGAAAGGTTGGCTATCAGATCCCGCGCTGCCGCAGGATCGCTTCGATCACCGGCGCGTCCTCCGGATTGTTCAATTCGATGCAATCCCAGCCGACCGGGTCGAAGCTGACCAGCCGGATATGCCGGTCGCCCTCGAGAAAGCGCAATTGCTCCAGCCCTTCCAGGCTCTCCAGCGGCGATGGCGGCATCGCGGCATAGGCACGCAGCGCATCGGGCCGGTACGCATACAGCCCCAGATGCAACCGCACCGCCTCATGGCCGTTCACCAGCCCGGCGGGAACATAGGGGATCACCCGTTTCGAAAAATACAGCGCATGGCCGCGACCATTGACCACCACCGTGGTCCCGCCGACCCGGCCCGCCGCCTGATCGTCGACCAGATGCGCGTAAGTGCCGGGCGAGCAGCGCAACCCGGCGGTCGCCATCGCGGCGCCAGTATCACCGGCTAGTGCCGCCACCAGGTCGGCAACGATAAAGCCCGGCGTCAGTGGCGCATCGCCTTGCAGATTGACGATGATATCGAAATCCGCACCCAGCCTGTCCAGCGCGTCGGCGCAGCGCTCGGTGCCATTGCGGCAGTCAGGCGAGGTCATCACCACCTGCCCGCCAAACCGCCGTACCGCATCGGCAATCCGATCGTCATCGGTGGCGACGAACACCGCCGCAGCGCCCGGCACGGCGCAGGCCGCGTGCCAGCTACGCTGGATCAGCGGCTTGGCGACGCGGCCGGCCCCGACCAGCGGAGCCAGCGGCTTGCCGGGAAATCGCTGCGAGGCGAAACGGGCCGGGATCAGGATGGCGAACCGGGTGGCAGGCTCGCCCGCGGCTGCTGCCAGCGTCAATTCAACCCGTATTGCAGGAGATCGTGGATATGCACGATTCCGACAGGCCGTGCCGGATAGAAAGTATCGAGCCGGTTCACGACGAAGGCAGCAGTAATCTTGGCATCGTTCAGAAACATCAGCGCATCGCTGGCCAACATATCCGATGCGATCGACTTGGGTGATTTGGTCATCACATCGATCGCCAAGGCCGAATTCAACTCATTGAAATGACGACGTAAATCTCCATCTGTAACGGCACCGATCAATTCCCCCTGCTCGTCGACCACCCCCGCCAGCCCGAACCGGCAGCGGGTGATGACCGAAATGACATCGGGCATGCCGGTCTGGGCGGTAACCAGCGGCAGATGGCCACCGACATGCATCAGTTCGGAAATCGGGGTCAGCCGCATGCCGATGGTGCCTGCCGGGTGAAGCGCGCGCAGGCGGGTCTTGGAAATGCCGCGCGCATCCATCACTGCCAGTGCCATCGCATCGCCCAGCGCAAGCTGGAGCGTGGTCGAGGTCGTCGGCGCGATATTGGCGGCACAGGCTTCGCGCAGGGTAGGCAGGCAAATGGCGACATCGGCAAAATCCATCACCAGCGAGGCCCGGTGCGAAGCGACGCCGATGATCTTGATTTCCATCTTGCGCGCATAATCGAGCACCGCGCGCAATTCTGTGGTGTTGCCCGAATTCGACAACACCAGCAGGACATCTCCCGGCATCAGCATCCCGAGATCGCCATGCCCCGCTTCGGCCGGGTGAATGAACATGGCAGGCGTACCGGTGGCCGACAGGGTTGCCGCCAGCTTGCGGCCGATGTGTCCCGACTTGCCCATTCCGGTGACGACGATCCGGCGGTTAGCTTCGAGGATGACCCGGCAGGCTGCGACAAAACTACCATCGAGTGATATTTCCAGCCGGTTCAAAGCCTCCGCCTCGATCCGGATAACCTCTCGACCCCGGTCGAGCAGCGCTTCATTATCGATCTTGTCGGAAACTTTTAATCGCAAGCTCACGTTGGCATCACCCTGAACGGTATTGAGAGAGTGCATCGTAATAATGCTGCGTTGCACAAAACGCTTGTGCGACGCGGCTGTTCCATTGCACCAATCTATTATATTTATCAGTTACTAAGCGGCGACTCTGCATCGGATGTGACCGAAAATGCAGCAATTTGGCAAGGCCGTAGCTATTGGGCGAGCACGAATTGAGGCCGGGTGTTGCCCTAAAACACCGGTTAAAACCTGCATATATTGTACTTTCATGAACCAACTGTTGAAAAATGGTAGAAATTTGCTCAGCAGGGTTGGGCAATCAGGCAGAGGTCATCGCTCGAAAACTTAATTTGGTCCAGACTGGAGGCAACACCGCAATCGCCGGCTAGCAGGGCGGTACCGGCAACAATCATCTGCCCCGCCAGCGGCACCACCAGCAGCGGCGCGCCGCCATAATACTGCGCCAGCTCCGGCGGCGGATCGCCGGCAAGGCGGTCGAGGCGAAACAATGGCCCCCCCACCAGTGTCGCCGAACCTTGCTGCGATAGCTGGCGATGCAGCGCGGGGGCGTAAGGCTCGCCCCGCGCCACGGCAACGCCCTGGTCCAGGTGCAGTTCGCGCGGGCGGCCATAATCATAGAGGCGATAGGTGATATCGCTATTTTGCTGAACCTCGATCAGGCTGACCCCGGCACCGATGGCATGGACTGTATTAGCCGGGATATAGAAAAAATCGCCGGGAGCGACCGGGTACCAATGCATCAGCCCCTCGATACTGCCATCGAGCGCAGCGGCACGCAATGCTTCGGGAGCGATGTCCCGATGAAAGCCGATACCGATCGTTGCCCCCGGCTCGGCAGCGATGATCAGCCAACATTCTTCCTTGCCCTGCCGGCCCAGTCCCGCCGCAGCGGTCTGGGTATCGCTGGGGTGAACCTGCACCGAAAGGTTCTCGCTGGTAAAGATGTATTTCACCAGCAATTGGGGCAGTTCCGGCGGCGGCTCGAACCAGATTTCCCCGATGCGTCGGCCCGCCGGGCTTTCGGCCAACGCAGGCGAATTGGCAAAAGGCGCAGGCAGGGTGTCACGGCCCCAAGGCTTTTCGACCATGCGAACGGGCAGCTTCATTGGTTCGACGCTCCGGACAGCTTGCCGACTTTTTGCGTCCCCGCGGCGCTGGTTACCAGCACTTCATCGCCATTGACGACGATGATCACATTCTCCAGCCCGATCACCGATACCCGCGGCCCATCGCTTTCGACCAGGACATTGCGGCAATCGACGAGCTCGGCCCGACCGACAACGGCGTTGCCGGCTTCATCCCGGACGCGGGCGGCGTGCAACGCCTGCCAGTTGCCGATGTCGGACCAGGCCATCTGCGCGGGCACCATGGCCGCGCGCGCGGTGTTTTCCATCACCGCATAATCCACCGACTCGCCGACAATTTCCGCAAAGGCCGCCGCATCGGGAAAGAAGCAGCGTCCGTCATCGCGACCGAGTTCCACCGATTTGCGCACCGCCATGGCCATGGCAGGGCGATGCCGTGCCAGTTCGGCCATGAAATCGCCGGCGCGAAAGGCGAAAATCCCGCCATTCCAGCTATAGCCACCTTCGTCCAGAAACGCTTCCGCCCGTGCGCGTTCGGGTTTTTCGACGAATGCCGCCACCTTGAAGCCGACGCCGATGCCAGGGACATCCAGAGCTTCGCCGCTGCGGATGTAGCCATAGCCGGTCTCGGGCGCGGTCGCGGCTATGCCGAAAGCAACCAGCCAGCCCTCGCTCGCCAAACTCGCGGCGGCGCGGGCCGACGCGACGAAAGCGGCAGGGTCGCCGATATGATGGTCGCTGGGGCAAACCAGCATGATCGCATCATCGGGCAGGATCGCCGCGGCCAGGGCAATGGCAGCGGCGGTATTTTTCGCCGCAGGTTCAATGATGACCCGGGCGTCGAGTGCGCCGGCCAGCTGGGCCTCGACATGCCGCAGATGCGCTGCCCCGGTAACGATGACCGGGGGGGTGAAATGCTCCGGATCGCTGGCCCGCAACAGCGCCTGTTCGAACAACGTCTCATCGCCGACCAGTGGCAGGAACGGTTTGGGCATGACCGCCCGGCTGCGCGGCCACAACCGCGTGCCGCTGCCGCCACACAGGATAACCGGCGTAATCATATGCATATCGCGCGTTCAACTCCTGATCGGCACGGTGCCACTCATTTAAGACCTTGGGCTTCTGCGAAACCCAAAGCTAGCGGCGATCGTAGCGGAAGGTCAAACTTGCCCGGCGACCGCCATGCCCTTCGCCGGGGCAACAGCCCGCTCGGTCATCAGCGCACGCAGGTACCTGGCGTAATCGCTTTTGCCCAGCCGCGCGATGCCGCGTTCGAGTCCCTCATCCGAGATAAACCCCATGTGCCAGGCTATTTCCTCGGGACAGGCGATTTTCATGCCCTGCCGTTTTTCCAGCGTGGCTACGAAATGCGCGGCTTCCAGCAGGCTGTCCGGCGTACCGGTATCGAGCCAGGCATAGCCGCGGCCCATCATTTCGACCTGGAGCCGCCCGGCATCGAGATAGGCACGGTTGATGTCGGTGATCTCCAGCTCGCCGCGCGCCGAGGGCTGAATATTGGCGGCTATGTTCACCACATCGGCATCGTAGAGGTAAAGACCCGTCACCGCCCAGTTCGAACGTGGTGCGACCGGCTTTTCCTCGATGCTGAGCGCGCGCTGGTTGCCGTCGAATTCGACCACGCCATACCGCTCGGGATCGGCCACCTGATAGGCGAACACGGTCGCGCCGTTGAGCGCCCGGCGGGCTTTGTTCAACGCGCCGGGAAATCCGTGACCAAAAAAGATATTGTCGCCCAGCACCAGGCAGGACGGCCCGCCGGCGACGAAATCGGCGCCGATGGTATAGGCCTGGGCCAGGCCTTTCGGTTCGGGCTGGACCGCATAGCTGATCTGGAGGCCCCATTGCGAGCCATCGCCGAGCATGAATCGGAACTGCGCGGCATCGTGCGGGGTCGTGATGATCAGGATCTCCCGAATTCCCGCCAGCATCAGCGTGGTCAACGGATAATAGATCATCGGCTTGTCATAGACCGGCATCAGCTGCTTGGAGACGGCCAGCGTCATCGGGAACAACCGCGACCCGCTGCCGCCGGCAAGAATGATTCCCTTCATGGTTTGGCTGCTCCCTCAAAAGCTTCGTGAACCAGACGCGACACGACATCGGCGGTGCTGCCGTGCCAGTCAGGCAGGCGTACCCCGTGGTGTTGCGCCAGGCGGCTGCAATCGAGCCGCGAGTTGGCCGGACGGCGCGCCGGCGTGGGGTATTCGGCGGTGGTAATGCGCTTGACGGCTGCCGAGCGCCCGCCTTGCGCTGCCGAAACCGCAAAGATCGCCTCGGCAAAATCGGCCCAACTGGCCTCACCGGTACCGGTTGCATGGAACACTCCGCGCAATTCCGGCGCCACATTTGCTTTGAGATTGCTCGCAACCGCCAGCACGGCATCGGCCAGGTCGAGCGCGCTGGTCGGATTGCCGCGCTGGTCGGCGACCACGCCCAGTTCGTCGCGGGTTTCAGCCAAGCGTAGCATGGTCTTGACGAAATTCGCGCCAAATGGGCTGTAGACCCAGGCCGTGCGCAGGATCGCGGCATCGGCGCCGGACGCCGCCACCGCCGTTTCGCCGGCCAGTTTGGTAGCGCCGTAGACGCCGGTCGGGGCCGGGGCATCGCCTTCGGTATACGGTTCGAGCTTGTCGCCGGAAAAGACATAATCGGTCGAGACATGGACCAGTGGCACGCCCATCCGCGCCGCCGCGCGCGCCACCGCGCCGGCGCCCTCGGCATTGATCGCAAAGGCCAGTTCGCGCTCGCTTTCCGCCTTGTCGACGGCGGTATACGCGGCAGCATTGACGATCACATCCGGACGACCGGCGGCCAGGGCCGCATAAACCCGATCGTCCTCCGGCGCCGAGAGATCCAGATCGGGCCGACCTACCGCGATAACCTCGACATTACGCGCCGCCCCGCGCTCGATCAGCGACAGGACGAGTTGCCCGGACCCTCCGGTCACGACGATCCTCAAGCTACCTTCTCCTTGGCAGCCAGCCCTAGCCGCTCGCCATCGTAGCTTGTGCGCAACGGTCCCCACCACCACTCGTTATCGAGATACCACTTGACCGTCTTTTCAATGCCGCTCTCGAAATTCTCCTGCGCGCGCCAACCCAGTTCGGTCTCCAGGCGGGTTGCGTCGATGGCATAACGCGCATCGTGGCCGGGACGATCGGTGACATAGGCGATCAGTTCGGCACGCGGGCGATTCGCCGGTACCAGCCGGTCGAGCACCTCGCAGATACGGTTTACCACGTCGATATTGCGACGTTCATTACGACCGCCGACATTGTAGGTTTCGCCGGGCTGGCCCTGAGCCGCGATCAGGTCGAGCGCGCGCGCGTGATCCTCGACATAGAGCCAGTCGCGGATGTTATCGCCCTTGCCGTAAACCGGCAGTTCGCGACCCTGCAGGGCATTGAGGATCGTCAGCGGGATCAGCTTTTCCGGGAAATGATAAGGGCCGTAATTGTTCGAGCAGTTCGATACCACCACCGGCAGCCCGTAGGTGCGGTGCCAGGCCTTGGCGAGATGATCGGACGCGGCCTTCGAAGCGGAATAGGGCGAGCTGGGGTCATACGGCGTGGTCTCATGGAACAGGCCCTCGGCCCCCAGCGAGCCATAGACCTCGTCGGTCGACACATGCAGGAACCGAAACGTCACCCGATCCGCCGCCGGCAAGGTCAGCCAATAGGCGCGCGCGGCTTCCAGCAGGACGAAGCTGCCTACGACATTGGTCTGGATAAAATCCGCCGCCCCGGTGATCGACCGGTCGACATGGCTTTCGGCGGCGAGATGCATGATCCGCTCCGGCGCAAAACCCGACATCGCCTGCGCCATCGCCGCGCCGTCGCGGATGTCCGCCTTGAGAAAGCGATAGTTCGGGCGATCCTCGACCAGCTTCAGCGACGCCAGATTGCCGGCATAGGTCAAGGCATCGACGTTCAGCACGTCATGGCCGCCGGTCACCAGGTGGCGCACCAGCGCCGACCCGATAAATCCCGCTCCACCCGTCACCAGGATGCGCATGCGGTCAATTCTCCATTTGAAACAGCACGGGCAGGTCAGCCAGCTTCGGCTGCACCCGGTCCTTGGCGGATAGTGTATCGGGATCGGTCACATCTGGCCAAACGATCCCGATAGCAGGATCGTTCCACAGCACGCCGCCATCGTTAGGCCCGCTGTAATACGCGGTCACTTTGTAGCTGACCGTGCTGTTTGGCTGCAAGGTACAGAAGGCGTGGCCAAAACCCGCCGGGATCCACAGTTGGTTGGCCAGTTCGGCCGACAATTCCACCGCGATCCATGCGCCAAAACTGGGTGAGCCATGTCGCAGATCGACGGCGACGTCGAAAATGGCGCCGGACGTGCAACGCACCAGCTTGCCCTGGGCAAACGGCGCGGTCTGGTAGTGAATGCCCCGTAACGTGCCCTGCCTCACGCTGAGCGACTGATTTTCCTGGACGAATTCGATCGACCCGGCCTGATCGCGGAATCGGTCCTCGCGGTAGACCTCGGCAAAATAGCCACGCTCGTCGATATGTCTGGCGGGAACTATTTCCAATGGACCGGAGATATCGAATGTACGGAACTGCATGTTTTACACCGATTCTTGTCAATCCAGCGAGACCCGGCCATAGGCCGATGCTGCATTGCGGTGCAACCCCGTTCTGCCGACTCAGCTTGCGTTCATCGCGACGACGCGATGCTGCCAATCCCCGTTTAATTACCACGTTCATTGCCGATCAGACTTGATTATCCCGGCACACTTCCGGCAGAGTATAAGCGATCGATGAAAAAACAGCAGGATACCACAAGATCGACCCGCCGGGACGAAGCCAATTTCGGCACGTCACCAGGATCCGGGAGCACTGTGAGCCTGCCGCCTGGCTTCACGGTATCATCGCAGCCCGCCCGGATTCTATCTTCCGGCAACAGGTCCGCCCTTGCCCCGTCGCCGTCCGCCAGCCGCACGTTCCTGTTCCTCCAAGGACCGCCCGGCGCGTTTTTCCGGCATCTCGGGCGGGAGATCGAAGCGCATGGCGCGCGCGTGCTGCGGATCAATTTCAACGGCGGCGACCAGTACGACTGGGCTGGCGCCGCGACCTGTTATCGCCGCCCGCAATCTCACTGGACGATCTTCATCGAACGCTACCTGCGTGACCGGGGTGTCACCGACCTGGTGCTGTTCGGCGATTGCCGCCCGTTGCACATGGCTGCTCACCAGATGGCGCGCCTGCGCGGTATCCGCGTGCATGTCTTTGAAGAGGGCTACATTCGCCCCAACTGGCTGACGCTGGAACGCGACGGAGTCAATGGTCATTCCAGCCTGCCGCGCGATCCGCAAGCCCTGCTGGCCGAGGCCAGGGCACTGGAGTTGCCGCCGCGGATGCCGGCAATCGTCGCTACCCTGGAACGGCGGATCCGCGATACAACCCGCTATTTCAGTCATTCGTTCATCGGCAAGATCACGTTTCAATATCCATTCTACCATTCGCATCGTCCGGGCTCGATCATGGCCGAAGGGATCGGCTGGATGGTCAAGTTCGCCACTCGTGGCGCCACCGCCCGCCAGGCGGCGACCACCCTGCGCCAGATCGAAGGCCAGCGTTTTTTTCTATTCCCGCTGCAATTGTCGTCGGACTACCAAATTCGCTCCCATTCGCCATTCAGCAGCATGCGCCAGGCCGCTGACTATGTCCTGGGCAGCTTTGCCGCCCATGCCCCTGCCGACAGCAAGCTGCTGATCAAGGCGCATCCGCTCGATTCCAAACTGGCCGGCTGGGGTGGCTATGTCAGGGCCAGGGCGAGGCGGCTGGGGTTGCAGGACCGGCTGGTCCATATCAATGGTGGCGATCTGCAAACGCTGGCCGAAAATTCGCTGGGCGTGGTCGTGGTCAACAGCACCTCGGCCACCTTTGCGCTGGATCGCGGCGTGCCGGTGATGGCATTGGGCCGAGCGGTCTATGCCATGCCCGGCATCACTCACCAGGGGTTGCTCGACGATTTCTGGACCGCGCCGCAAGCCCCCGATCCGGCTGTCTATGACGCTTTTCGGCGCGTGCTCCATGCCCGGTGTCTGGTGCGCGGCGGCCTGGCGAGCGAATCCGCCACGCGCATACTGGTTCGTAACGCGGCCGATCGCTTGCTGGCCTGCTGCGAGTAGTAGCCACTGCCCGGGGACAATAACCCGACCGCCGTTACAGCCCGCTGTTGACGACCACCCCGCCAATCGTTGCAAACGGGGTAAACAACTGGCTGACCAGTTGGATCAGCTTGCTCGGCTGGTTAGCCGAGGCATTGCCGACGTACAACAGGTCCTTGTCACGCATCGCGAAGCGCTGCGACAGGAAATACGCTCCGGGACGCATCATGTTGAGGTGGTAGACCACCGGCGTTTCCCGGCCGTCCGGCTGCGGCAGATAGCGGAATACGAAGACGGCTTTGGCATCGCCCAGGTTGGAATTGGCGCCGCCGGCCATCGCCACCGCTTCGGCCAGCGAGGTTTCCGGACTCGGGAAACCCATTTGCTCGACCTTGCCCGGCGCGCCCAGCACGGTGAAGGTCAGGGGCTGGCGCAGCACCTCTATGCGATCCCCGGGCACGACCCGCATGTCGCGGTCAATGCCGCTGAGAACATCGCTCAGGCGGTATTCGATATCGCGATTGCCACGCGCGATGCGTACTACAAGGTCTTTCGGGTCGCCGCGATAGCCGCCACCCAGCGCGATCGTGTCACCCAGAGATTCCCGGTTCGTCACCAGCACCAGCCGCCCCGGACGCCCTACTTCACCGCCCAGGATGACGCTGTTGCCGATCGTCGTCGTAATCGACACCGCTACCTGCGGATCCTGCGACATGCCGTGCAGCGCCTTGCGGATCATCGCACTCAATTCTTCGGGAGTATGCCCGGAGGCACGCAGCCGGCCGGCGAAAGGCACGCGGATAAAGCCCTGGTCGTCGACTCGCTCGGGGGGCAGGCGTTCGACCTGGACGCCACCGGGCATATCGCTCGACGCCCCGGAACTGCGCGACGAGCCACCGGAAAACAGCGCCACGCCGGCCTCATAGATGGAAATATCCAGCACATCGCCGGGACCGACTTCGTCGGTAGGGGGCGGTGGCAGCAGCGGCAACACGATCGCCGGCTTTCCCAGCAGGGGGGGCAGGGTCGCGACATCGCTCAGTTCGACCACGCTGAACGGCACCGTGTCGGTACCGCGCCTTGCGGTTTTCAAAATATCCGCCCCGGTCGGACCACTGACCGGCAGCGCGGCGCAGGCGCCCACGCCTAACGCCAGGGCCACCACCGCAAGACGCCGAATTCGCCCCCGGCTTCGCAAACGAGACGAATGAACCATGGGACAGATAATTCCTGATGTAACACCGATCACTTCGCGCCCTTATCACCGCTTTCAATCACTGCGCAACACCCCACGGTCGGGCGTCGCCGGGCCGGACAAAATCAAATACAGGCGCCACAAGCCATGCTATCGCCAAACATAGTCATGCAAATCGAACTCCCGGCCCGGCCATCGCTCATAGCCCGGTTCATGCCGGAATGGTGATCGCGACAAACTTCACGATTGCGCGATTGCCTCACCTCGACCGCTTCCTGGACGATATGCCCCGGTCCGTTGCCGGCTGGGGACGCAAGCGGTCGGGCCGGCGGGCGCTGCGCTGGGCGCGCTGGCTGGGCCGTCCGGTAGCGCTGCTCGAGGATGGCTTCGTGCGCGGGGTCGCCCGCCGCGACCCTGCGTTATCGCTGATCGTAGACGGCATCGGCGTATATTACGACGCCACCGCACCCTCGGCCATGGAGACGGCGATCGCTGGTGGCGTCGATGCCGCACAAGCCGCCCGCGCGCGCGCGCTGATGGCAGCGTGGCAGGCGGGCGCCATCTCGAAATACAATCATTCGCCCGATTATACCGGGCCATTGCCCTTGCCCTACGTGCTGGTGGTGGACCAGACCTGGGGCGATTTGTCGGTCGCACTGGGCCTCGCCGATCAAGCCAGCTTTTACGCCATGCTCGCCGCCGCGCTGGCTGAAAACCCGGCCTGCGCAGTCGTGGTCAAGGTCCATCCCGATGTCTTCTCCCATCCCCGGCGCGGCTGGCTGACGCGCGATCTCCTGGCCGATCCCCGCATCACCGTGATCGGCAGCGATTGCCATGCCGCCAGCCTGCTGCGGCGCGCCGACAAGGTCTATGCCGTAACCTCGCTGATGGGCTTCGAAGCGCTGTTGTGGGGCAAGCCGGTGCGCTGTTTCGGCATGCCGTTCTATGCCGGCTGGGGTCTGACCGCCGACGACCTGCCTGCTCCCGTCCGGCGCGGCACGGCAACGCTGGAGGCGTTGGTCCATGCCGCGCTGGTCGGCCAGGCGCGCTATGTCGATCCGGCCAGCGGCGCCCGCTGGCAGGCAGAACAGGCGATTGCCCATGTCGCCGGAGCGCGGCGAGCGCTGTGGGCAACCACGCCGTGAACGCCATCCTGCGCGGATTGCGCCGCCCGCTGCGCTTGCCCTCGACCGATCTGTTTTTCGTCAACGCCTGCGGGCATCAGGTCGCACGCCGCTGGCGGCAGAAACCCGTGACGGCGCGGGGCCTCAACTGTTTCGTGCATGGCGATGCGATGCTGCTGGTCCGCAGCGATACGCCGGAACTGATGCGGGCCGCGCTCGATTGGCCCGGCCGGCTCGCCTATATCGTCGATGACGATATTCCCGGCGCGGCGGACAGCCCCGGCTTACCCGATCACTATCGCCGGCGGCTGGCTGCATTCGATCGGGACTGGCATCAGCCGTTGATCGCGCGTGCCGAGTTGCTGGTGGCCGCATCGGATGTGCTGGCCGGCCGGTTGGCGAACTTGCCCCTGGCGCACCGGCCCCCGGTCCAGCGAATAGATCCATGCTGGGCGCTGCCGCTAGCCGACCAGCGTCATTTTGCCGGGTTGGACCAGGGCGGGGAACTGCGCCTGGCGCATCTCGGCAGCGGCAGCCACCAGGGCGGGCTTGGTGCCATTGCCCCAGCCGTGACGGCGCTGCTCGACCATGATCGGTCGATCAGCTTCACGTATATTTCGGCCGAAATGGTCACTGCCGCGCTGGAAACACACCCCCGCGCGCACCGCCTCGCACCGCGAAACTGGCCACGCTACCGTCGCTGGCTCCGCCAGGCCCGCTTTCACCTCGCGCTGTATCCGCTGACCGCCAGCCGCTTCGACCGTGCCCGCTCGTGCAACAAGCTGTTCGAGCATGCCATCGTCGGCGCGGTCGGGCTATATCCGCAGGATTGGCCCGCCGCGCGCATGGCCGGAGCCGGCGCGATGCTGGCTCCGGCCGATCCGTCGTGCTGGGCCGGGGCGCTGGCCGAGGCGACGGCCCGGCGCGGCGAAATGGCAGTGCTGGCAGCTGCCGCAGCCGGGTCATTGTCTCACCACGACACCGGGTCTATGCAGCGCGCGATCTGGTCGGACTTTTTCAACATCGAGCTTTGATGAACTTTTATTCGGCGTACCTGCGAACCCTGTTCTGGAAACCGCAGGATGCGATCGTGGCAATGTACTGGTGGTGCACCGGCCGCAAGGTGCGCGCCCGCAACCGCTTGCGCATGGTCGCCCGGGAATCCCCGTTCGCCTATCAGATGTGGATAGACACCACCGAGCGTGAGCAGGACAAGGCTGCGCAGGCAGGCGTGGCCATGGCCGAATGGCAAGTCCGCCCGCGCATCACGATCGTCCTGTATTGCCCGGCGGTGGCAGGCAGCGATGATTTGCTGCGGTTGCTTGCCTCGCTCGATGCCCAGAGCTACCCGTATTGGGACCTGGTCGTGGTACCCGATAAGGGTAGCGGGGCGCTGGTCGATTATCCCGAAGGGCGATCGGTAACGGTCGCGCAAGGCACGGATAATGAGGCAGAAGCGCTGACGCTGGGTATCGAACATGCCAGCGGGGACTATATCCTGCTGCTTACCAGCCACACCATACTGCCGGCAGGCGCCTTGTTCCGCTATGTCGAAGCGTTGCAATCCGCTCCTGGCGCCAGCGTCGTCTACGGCGACCACGACCAGATCGACGCGCGCGGCAACCGATCGCTGCCGTGGTTCAAGCCGCAGTGGAATGCCGAGATGTTTCTGGCGCAGGACTATGTGTCCGCGGCATGCCTGATTCGCACCGATGCCGCGCGCCGGGCGTTGCCGATCGCACCCAAACTGGCTCATGCGGCCAATTACGCGCTGCTGCTGGCGGTCACTGCGGAGGACAGCGCACAAGTCGTGAACGTCCCCCATATCCAGAGCCACACCCTCCGCACGCTCGGACAGCCCAATCAAGCTGCCCGCCTGGAAGCACTCAACGCGCACCTGGCAAAGCGGGACGCCACCGCTCAGGCAGGCCGCTTCGGGACGCTGGCGGTGGCGTGGCCGCTGCCCGAAAATCTGCCGCTGGTCAGCATCATGATCCCCACGCGCGATCATGCCAAGCTGCTCAGCGCCTGCCTGACCAGCCTGCTGAACACCACCCGATACCGACCGTACGAGGTACTGGTTATCGACAACGGCAGTGTCGAGCCGGAGACGCTGGCCTATCTCACCCGGATTTCGCAAGATCCCCGCGTGCGCGTGCTGCGCTACGACCGACCTTACAATTATTCGGCGATCAACAATTTTGCCGCCACTTATGCCCATGGCAGCTATCTGTGCCTGCTGAACAACGATACCGAGGTGCTGGACGAGGGTTGGCTGACCGAACTGATGCGCCAAGCGGTGCGGCCCGAAATAGGCGCAGCGGGCGCCAAGCTGCTGTACGGCGACGGCACCATCCAGCACGCCGGAGTGGTGGTCGGGCTGGGCGAAGCCGCCGGGCATGCCCATCGTTTTCAGCGTAACGACGATCCCGGCTACTTCAGCCGAGCGCACGTCACGCATTACGCCAGCGCCGTTACCGCCGCATGCCTGGTCGTCTCGCGTGCCAAATTCGAGGCCGTGGGCGGGCTGGACGAAGTCGGGTTGCCGATTGCCTTCAACGACGTCGATCTGTGCCTGAAGCTGGAACGGGCCGGCTGGCGCAACGTCTATGTGCCGCGATCAGTGCTGATACATCACGAATCGAAATCACGCGGCAAGGATTCCGCGCCGGCGCATATCGAACGCTACCGGCAGGAACTGGCGGTCCTGCAGGCTCGCTGGGGAACCAAAACCTACAACGATCCGCTGCACCACCCCCATCTGGACCGCAGCAGCGAAAGCTATATGCTGCGCCTGTAGTTACTTTCAGAGGGCGTCGTAGATCGCCAGCGCCTGATCGATATCGCTGTACATGGTGCCATTGCCGCCATGTAGCACCAGCGCGCGAGAACACATGTCGCGCACCATGCCGGTCGAATGCGAAGCGAAGATCAGCGCCCGGTCGCCGCGCTTATCGAACAGTTCTACGTGGCATTTGCGCTGGAAGTTCTGGTCGCCGACCATCAGGATTTCGTCGATCAAATAGCAATCGAACTCGATCGCCAGCGATAAGGCGAACGCCAGCCGCGCCTTCATCCCCGAGGAATAGGTTTTGATCGGCATCCGCAGTTGCCTGCCTAATTCAGAAAAATCTTCAACAAATTCGCGGATGTCGCGATAATCCGCGCCATAGATCCGCGCAATAAATCGGGCATTGTCATAGCCGGTCAGGCTACCCTGGAAACCACCGCCAAAGCCCAGCGGCCAAGACACCGTCATCTCACGCCTGATACGTCCCGAAGTGGGCATTTCAACGCCGCCGATCAGCTTGATCAGCGTAGTCTTGCCGGCGCCATTGCGGCCCAGCAGCGCGACCCGCTCACCCGGATCAACATGGAAATCAAGTCCGTTAAGCACCTGTTTTCGGGCATGACCCATAGGGTAGGACTTGTATAGATTTTCACAAAGGATCAATCGATCACCAACGTGCGTCTGGCCCGGCGGCACATCATCAGGCCGATCGTCATCAGCACCATCGACGCAACAAGCGGCACCACAGGATTGTAAATCGGGGTAACGACATCGCCGAACACCCCATAGCGAATCAGTTCGACGGCATCGACGAACGGCGAATAGACCATGTACTCCTGCGCCTTCGGCGCAAGCCATGCATTCATGGTAAAAGTGCCCGAAAAGGGAATCATAACATAGGTGGTCACTGGAATCAGCTTCTCAAGAACATCGGATTTTTCCGATAATGGCGCCAAAACCAGACAAAGCGATAAGGTGAAGAGACCGTAAAGCCCTAAGCCCCATAGGAGATAGCCCGGATACATAGGAATTGGCATTAATCCCAATAGGTGCAGCACCGAACCTATAAGGAGGAACGCCATCGATGCACCGATAAACTCGATCAGGAAGCGCACGAAGACGATGTCCAACACCTTGACCTGACGGTGGTACATAAGGCTCGAATTTGCGGAAAACAATTTGACAGACTGCGATACCGAATGACGAAACAATGTCAGTGGAATATAGCCGGTTGCGATAAATGCGGCAGTAGAGATGCTACCGTGCTCGGTGCCGCCCCGCAAGAGCGTCCACATGATACCGACTAGGCTAGCGAAAAGCAGCGGCTCAGCCATCATCCAGAGAAAGCCGATGTTCTCACGCCCGAACCGGGTGATCAGTTCACGGATCATCAGCGCCCGGATAACACGGACCTGAATGCGCCAACTGGAAGCCAGACGCGCCCATTGACCAGTGGATCGAACTCTGCGCCCCTGCCCTGTGCCGGCATCCTGTTCCTGCGATAAGGTGGCCATGGCGTTAGTCCTCCGGCGAGTGCTCGAGAATGCCCACTATCAGCATCCAACCAATGAAATACAGAACCAGTAACACTCCGGCAATGGTCAGGACACGCGTGAAACGATGGGGCAGCGATGGGAAATCGGGTGTGTTCGGACTGACTATGCGCTCGAGATAGAACTGCTGGCGAACCGCGTCGGCTCGTGCCTGGGCAAGCTGGGTGCTGGTCAATGTCAGCATTTGTGTGGCGAACTCCTGCTCGAGCGTTAGCGCGTCAAACCCCGTTATCTTCGAGGATATCGCGGAATCGGAGCCGACCGCCCGCCCGTTCTGCGAAGAGATTTGAGTGGAGAGCGCGGCAATGCGGCTCTTTAGCGAAGGTATCTCCGGATTTGCCGGTGCTACCCGTTGCATCAAGTCGAGCTGCGCCCGGAGCGCCGCCTGATCCGCAGTCAGCCTCGTGGAAATTTCGAATACTCCCGAGGCCTGTTTTGTGGGATCCAACAGATCCGATCGATTGCGATAGGCTGCAAGGGCGATGCGCGCACCTTTTACCCGTTGCTCGGCAATGGCCACTTGTTTTTCATCTTCGGCGATAGCGTTTTCCCGCGCCTTCGTATTGAGTCGATTAACTAGATCTTCGGATAGATTAAGCAGCTGCTCGTTGATATTAGCAGCATCCTGCGGGGTAAATGCCTCAACGGACAACACCGCGAGACCGGTATTGCCGTCGAGCTTGGTGGTTACCATATCCTCGTAATAGTGATACAGATTTTCGAACCGGTCTTTATCAAATGGGGCGGGATAACGCGCAAACAGGTCGGCGTTGTTCGCCGCAAAGTTCGATCGTAAATCGATCCGCTTCGACAAATCGGTCAAGGCGTTACGAGAGCGGATGTAGTCCATGACCTCGTTTGTCTGTTCCTGTCCGGCGGAGATGCCGGTAGTCTGGATCAGGTTGGCGAGCGTCGAGACCTGCGACGGACGCTGCGCCTCGCTTTTGACCACGAAACGGGATTCCGAAACATATCGATCGGAAGCGATGAAGCCGTAATAAAGCGAGCTTATCAACACCGGCAACGCCACAAACAGCAAGAACCAGCGATTCCGGACCAGCAAAGCAAAGCGCCTGCGCGACGCCGAGGGTTCGAGTCGGCTGATGGGCGGAAGAATCGTAACAGTTTCGTTCATGGTAATTCCGGATTTCTCAAACGCCTGACGCGCACATAGTCGTATGCCGTGCCCGCGCAAACATCATTTGTCATCTTCCGGTGGTTCGCCGGGCCGGCCTCACCCGCATAGCTCACGCGCCGATAGCGTCCATTGCATTCCCGCTTGGCAATTATCTCTGCTTGCTCTGCAAAAGCGTCACCGCCTCAGCAACTCCTAAGCACTGGATGTGGATCGGCGATATAGATTGCGATGCGATGGGTTTTGAGAAGCTCTGGCCGAACGAGAATCAGTCGCCTGAGTTCCATTATCGAAGGAAGCGGTATATGTTCGAGCAGATATCGCAAGATGATCGACAAACAGGTTTCCGACCATAGTCTCGATGATCATGTAGGCAGCGGCGCCCTCGATCGATCGGCAAAGGCGTGTTACGTGCGTTACAGTCGTATGGAATTCTGAAGCCCGCCAGTGATGTGTTTGAGCTTGGCTATTGGTTGCAGCCCGCAGTGGTTTTGATAAAAGCAGACCTTGCCCACCGGTGGGGCACCTATACAGGCGTTGATATATTGCTTGAATTGGTTGAGTTTGCGCGACGTGAGATCGAACCCAAAGGTGAGGATTTATACTACCACGGGACGAATGGTATGGTCGGGTTTGTCGATCTGTGCGCAAATAGTGGACATGGTGCTCGACGCTCAACTCCGAATATCAAGACGTCTTGATATTCGGAGAAGGCCCCATCCCTCCCATCCTACTTTAATGGCAAAGCCTACTTAGAAGCTAACCTGGATGTCGACGCGGCGGATCGAAACCTAGTCAACCATTGACGAGCGAACGGAAGCAGGGAGGGAAGGCACCTCTGACGTAAATCGTCGGCTTCTGGGGCCTTTATCATACAACCCGAGCAAAGCACTGAAATTACTGACAATGATCGCATCCGTACTTAGGCGTTGCCGATAGTTGAATGGTATGCCACCTATCAACACGGACTTGGTCGCACTGAGTGCGGCAGTTGCATTGATATAGGCCTGCTCGAAATGCGCCGATGGCCTTGGGACAGTAGGGGAAACATCCTAATGGACAACCGCAACGTCGTTGCATCGTGGCCTGGATTTTGCCCGATCTGCTTGCAACAGACGCGATTTACCGCACGTGATCCGTGGTTCCGAGATCATCTGATTTGCGAGACTTGTGATGGCGGATCCATCCCAAGAGAGAGGGCGCTGATGCTCGTAATTCGAGATTTGCTTCCGAACTGGGAGCGACTCTCTATTCATGAAAGCTCCCCGGCGCCACGGGGCGTATCGACACTTTTGTCCTGTCGTGCCCGTCAATATGTTGCGACGCAATTTTGGCCGAACGTTGATTTAGGAACGATGCATGATAATGTGCGGTGCGAAAACCTCGAGGCTCAAACTTTCACTTCAAGCATTTTTGACTTAGTGGTTACCCAAGATGTGATGGAGCACGTATTTCATCCGGAGCTGGCATATCAGGATATCTATCGTACTTTGCGATCCGGCGGTTATTACATTCATACTACCCCAATTTACAAGCATTTGTCAGAAACTATACAGAGAGCTAAACTTAGACAAGATGGGACTTTCGAATATCTCGCTGAACCTGAATATCACGGAAGTCCTATTAGCGGGGATGGCTCACTTGTAACTTTTCATTTTGGACATGACTTACCGGATCTCATTTCGCAATGGACTCCATTTGAAGTCGAAATCCGCAGATTTGTTAACCGCGTTCACGGCATAATAGCTGAATTTTCCGATGTTATCATTTGCTTTAAGCATTGATCATTGGCATTAAGCATAAAGGTCTTTTAAAATTGTATCTATATATAATGTGTTAAAATGAGCTTGACGACTATCTAATATGTAATCATGTATCTATTTCAAGATAAGCAATTAAAATTCCGGGTATTTAAAATTACCTTACATTTATTACATGTTCTAATCTAGTTCAAGACATGGAAGGGCCTTGAGGAGCCATCGGCAATTACGAATTCTATTAAACAAAGCCATATTCGCTCGAGATATTGGCCCCTGTCCCAGTACTATACTCTGACCGGTAACCCTGAGCGATTGCACAAGCACAGAATATTCGTTCCAGTGCATGCGCGAGCGTACCATCCAGCTGACCGGCTTCCTCCTCAAATTCGTCGTAATCCGCCACCAGATTTAGCACCGGAGCCAGAGCGTCCACGCGCGCGATGAACATCGTCCCCGCAAAAAAACCAAGCTTCATGATTGAGGTGGGCGCCAATCCCAATTCTCCTGCCATGGTCAGAACGCGGTCGACGTTTGAGCCTAAATGGACATCCATAGGTACCAGATGACCTTCAGGTCCTATCATTCCGATCGCGGGCTCCAGGCGAAAACGGTCGATCGCGCCCATAAACACCTCCCGATTTAAAATTCCATCATAAAGTTGATTCCGCCACTGGTCACCATCTTCGCGATGCGGCGAACGTTTTGTGTGCACTTTCGCGACAATATCAAAACCCTCGTCTGATATCCGCTGCAACATGTGCAGGAAAGGCAGCACATCACGACCGCGATTTTCACAAACTAAAATTGTAAAAGGCTGTCGGCACGCTGCGAGTTTTCGCCTGACATCATCGGAGATGGACTCCAATGTCGTGACGAACAGGCAGATATCCGATGGCAACCTCTCAAAGTACCGAAGAATTTCGTCGAGAATATCGAGATAGAATACGTGAACGGCAATTGCCACTTTGAGTTTCCGTGGCGGAGGCAATAACGCCGCACGTGTAGCCTCCAGATAGGCATAGCCAAGCGCCTCATCAGGCTCGAGATGGGCTCCCTCGGCCCATTCATTCCAGGCGTTCACGAATATAAGTCTATCGTCGCGTTGCGGAAATCGTCTTGTGGAATCCGCCACCGCATTTTCTAGCCAGCGCCTGTATTTTTCAGGCGTGTTGTTAACAAACACGGTTGCAGCAGACTTGCGCCGCGCGGTATTGTCCCAACCCGGACATACCGAGCGGTACAGCGGGTATCCAGGATCGACAAAAGCATGGCTGCGGTCCAGGAAGCAGTCCCAGTCGTGAACCTGACCACTATAGTCATCGATGAACAGATCAACAGCAGAAGTCACAGTGGGTGGTACTGATAAAATAGGGGGAAATTCGATCGCCGCATCGAAACCATAAAACGATGGCTCATTTTTGTCGAAAGATTGGGTCAGGGCGAGGTGTATCTCGCCAATGCCATTCTGGCGACACCAGTTGCGCCACCTTTTCGACGTTTCGTGAGCATCGGGTAGCAGACTGGGTCGATAAACCACTATGAGTGGTTTGCCATCAACCCGAATATAGCGCGGATCGCGTATGTAGGTGGCGAGATCGGAAATGATCTCAAGATCATTCTCAGGCGAATAGTTTTGTGCAATCAGAACTTCCTTATCGAGACCGTCCCATCGTCGTGTCCAATTTTCATTAGCCCAGCAAACACAAAACGGAAGATCCAGGCTGGGATTTTTTAAGTGGTTCTCCAAGGGAGTTTCTAACAGTCGCTGTCCACCAAATGAATAATAGTAGTAACAAAATCCTTCAATTCCGTAATTTTTCGCTAATTCCATTTGAAATGACTGAATTTTTTGGTCGGTTAAATCGTAATAACCGATGTCGGGATGCGGCACGTGGGGCTGATAATGCCCCTTGAATAAAGGTCGGGCGGGACGAACGTTAGTCCATTCGGTGAAACCCTTGCCCCACCAACGGTCATTCTGGGGAATTGCGTGAAATTGGGGAAGATAAAATGCTATGACGCGGGCGGACGTCTCGCGAGGCGCTTCCAAGGACTCACGAGCGACATATCGGCTTTTCGGAGGGAACCAAGTTCCTACGCCTTGTGGCAACCCGGTACGCCGGCCTTCATTGGCGCCGGTCAGCACGTAATGGAGGAAAGGGTTTGCACCGGCTCGCGCAATATCCAAATTCAACCGAAGGTATTCGCGGGTGCTGAAGGTGGGGGATGGATCTCGGCCCATTTCGGCGCCGATCCAAAGATAATGCTCAATTGGATCCATCCCGAGAATACGGACATCGGGATAACGTTCGCAGTACCAGTCTTCATCAAACCGACGCGTATTACGTAAAGCCGCAATACGATCCGCCATAATATTCATGACATTTTCGTTCATGGCCAAAACCTATAATATCATGCGAATAACGCATAGATTGTGCCAGATTAGTTTCAAAGTAGGCGATCTTCCATCATGCCATGCCGAACATAATGGCGCAAAGGATCCAAGCCCGTCGCCAATACATCGGGATATCGCGCCAGATACGCATTTGCGTCGAAAAAACCACGATTCCGCAGTAGATTTAATTCGCGAACCCGCCGCATTTTCGGTGGGAAAAAGTACCACGACCATGGTAGCCGTGTTAACACCAATAAAACATTCCGCAGCCACTCTACTCGATTAGATTCATTTTCTTCTAACTGCTCCTTTCCTTGTAACTTCCGCGTCAAGATAACCAGTTCCCCTAAGCCTTGCTCCTGACGACGTTCCGATTCGGCAAGAGCCTTGCGTAAAAACTTAAGCTCAGTCAGCATACTCAAATGCTTTGCCTCCAGTTCGTCTTGGGAGCTCTGAGCCTGCTCAGCCACCCTCATGTTGCTTTCGGCGGATAAATGCTCTAATTCTATCTCCTTTTCATATGCCTGCAATTTACGAGTAGCTACGACAATATGTTCAACGTTTTCCTCTTGCCGCCGTTCCAATTCAGCGATAATTTTGCGCTTGGAATGAACATCTGTCTGTAAAACAAGGTTCTCTGCCTCCAATCTGGCCCGAGCACCTGCAGCTTGTTCGGCTACGGCCAGACGATGCTTCAATTCTTCACTTCCTGCCCGTTCGCCGGCCAACTCCTCCTCCAACACGGCAGCGCGAGCAAAGGCTGCGGCACTTTCCGCATTGGCATGTGCCAGGCCGGTCTCGACTTCCCCCAGCCGCGTGGCAATCCTGTCCCGCTCTGCGCCCAGGGTGACCCGCTCACCGGCAAGCTGGTTTCGCTCAAAGATCAGCGCATCACGTTCGCTGTGGACCCTGTCATGCTCGGCGGTGACCTCCCGCAGCTGTTGGGCGATCCTGTCGCGGTCGTCGGCCAGGGCAGAGTGCTCTGCACCCAGCACGCGGTAGGCCGTGCTTACCCGCTCATACTCGGCCTCAACCTCGCCCAGCCGCCCGACGAGCCTGTCACGCTCTTCGGCCAGGACCACGCGAGCGACCTCTGACTGTGCCGCACGCTCCCGTGCCACGCCGGCGTTGAACATCGGTCGGGCAAAAGCGATCCCGGCCTCGTCAAAGGCGCCGAGAATTGCATCGAGCTTGGGGTAATCGGCCGAATTCTCGCCATTGTGCGCCCAGCCGAGCAGCACCTCATAAGCACCGCGTACCCAGGACGAAATCGCCTCATTCTTATTGATTTCGAGCACGTCGCTGACGTGGTGGCGCAGCTCCGGGGTCAGGAATTGCGAAATTTCCGCCCCGCTCAGCGCCGAAATGCGCGGCCAGACCAGTTCAAGTCCCGCTGACAGGCGAGCAGCGAGTGTCTCCCAATTGTTCAGCAAAGTGGCAAAATCGGTGAAGACCCGCGGCTGGCCCCGCGTCGCTGCCTCTGCCGCCAGGACATGGCGAAGCCAGATCAGCAACCCCTGATGTTCCTCGATACCATCGCGGGTCACCAACGATCGCGCTACCTCAAGCGGATTGCGCAGCGGCAGCACGAATGCCGGATCGACCCCTTCCGCAGCCAGCACCTCGATCCAGAATCCCGCCAGCTTGCAGATCCGCGGATCCTTCAACACGAACAAAGGCGTCTCGGCAAATTCCTCGCGCAAGATCTGACGACCCCGCGTAACGAGTTGGGGCCAGATCAGCGTTTCGGACAAGCGTGCATTTACTGGCAGCCAGTCGTCCCATTGCGTGCCGGCCAACGCTAAAATTTCGTCGTTGAAGTCGGAAACGCGCTGCGACTCCCAATGCCCCTCAGTGTTGTGGGGGGTCGCTGGCATCGGGGTGAGCGGCAATGCGCAACCAAGCAGGCTGAGCATGCGAGTGATGGCGCTGCTTCCCGATCTGTGCATGCTCAGCACCAATACGCAGACACGACGCATCGGCTGTTCCGCCATGCTGGCATTACCTGCCAGCGAGTCGGCATGCTGTGCCAAGTTCGTCGCGATGTTTGCCCCTGTCATCGTTCGGAGTGATCCGACGGCTCGCGAGGTGCCAACCGCGAAGCTGATTTCTGTAACACTAACGTCACTGTCCAGACCCCTGTCATCAACGCCCGCTCGTACCAGCCGGCTATATCCGCACCTTAGTTAGCGTTGTGGCGCAGCGCAACTCTCCGCAATCGATCGGCTTTCGTGCCGGGTGTCATGACCGTCGCCCGATCATCATGCCCGGCGTCAGCCGAGTGTCGCCAGGATTTTGCCTTCGGTCGATTTGACTACCGCCGCGACGCCGGTGGCGGTGGGGTGGATGTGATCCGCCTGGCGCAGGTCGGGGCGGGTGATTACCGCACTCAGGAAAAATGGCACCAGCGCGGCGTGATAATGGCGCGCCAGGGCCGGATAGATCGCATCGAAACCGGCGGCATAGGTCTTGCCCAGGTTGGGAGCAGCCAGCATGCCCATCAGCAACGCCGGGATGTGCCGCCGCTGCAATTGCGCCAGGATCGCCGCGACATTGGCACGCGTCTGCTCAGGGGGTAGGCCGCGCAGCATATCGTTGCCGCCCAGGCAGATCAGCACCAGGTCGGGCGGCTGCGGCTGGCTGGCCAGAGTGAAGTCCAGGCGGGCCAGCCCGTCGGCCGTGGTATCGCCGGACACGCCGGCATTGCTGACCCGGACATTGATCCCGCGTGCGCGCAGGGCTGCCTCCAATTGCTGCGGGTAGGCTTGTTCGGGACGCAGACCGTAGCCCGCGAACAGGCTGTCGCCCAGCGCCAGGACATGTCGCTCCGGACCGTGCAGCGTCACGGTCGGCGTGGCCACCGCCGGGCCGGCGGCTTGCCGGGTTGGGGCCTCCGGGGATGCGGGTTGCGAGTGCCCGCAGCCCGCCAGCATGCCGGCCAGCCCCGCCAGCAACGCAACCGTCCACGAATTCATTCGTAAATTCTCCCGCGCGAAGCTGCCGCCGCACCGATCCGGCAAACTTCTTGCCGACCCTCTCCCAATTATGCCATTCCCGCGCAGTGACAAGCCCCACCCCAGCCGCCAGCCTTCCCCCGTTCATCCTTGCCGCCCGCGACCTGACCCTGAACCTGGGTCGGGGCAGCGGCGCAGTCGCTATCCTCAAGGGCATCGACCTGACCGTGCCGCAGGGCCAGACGGTGGCCTTGCTCGGTCCGTCCGGGTCGGGCAAAAGCTCGCTGATGGCGGTCTTGACCGGGCTGGAACGGGCTTCTTCGGGTACGCTGACCGTTGCCGGGGCGGACTTCATCGGGCTTGACGAGGACGCGCTGGCCCGGACCCGGCGCGGCCGTATCGGCGTCGTGCTGCAAGCGTTTCACCTGCTGCCGACGATGACCGCGCTGGAAAACGTGATGACCGCGCTCGAACTGGCGGGCATCGCCGATGCGTCGGCGATCGCGGCGGCGGAACTCGATGCGGTTGGCCTGGGCCATCGGCTGACGCATTACCCGGCGCAACTCTCGGGCGGTGAGCAGCAGCGCGTCGCCATCGCCCGCGCCCTCGCCCCGCGCCCGCCGTTGCTGTTTGCCGATGAGCCCACCGGCAATCTGGATGCCGCGACCGGGCAGGCGATCGTCGAACTGCTGTTCGCGCGGCGGGTGGAAACCGGCGCGACCCTGGTGATCATTACTCACGATGCAGCGCTGGCCGACCGTTGCGAGCGGGTGGTCACGCTGATGGATGGGCGCATTCTTTCCGATACGCTGCCACCGGCGGCATGACCGCCCCCGCCACTCTCCCCTGGAGCAGCGCCTGGCGCATAGCCCGGCGCGAATTGTCGGCGCGCTTCCGCGGGTTACGGCTGCTGATCGCCTGCCTGTTCCTGGGGGTGGGCGCGCTGGCGGCGATCGGCTCGCTGACCGGCGCCATCCAGCACGGCCTGGCCTCGCGCGGGCGCACCATCCTGGGCGGAGATGTCGAGGCCGATGTCTGGCAGCGCAGCCTGAGCGCCGGGGAGGCGGCGGCATTGCGCGCCTATGGTCCGGTTTCGGCAGGCACGCGGATGCAGGCGATGCTGTCTGCCGGAGAGAACACCGCCCCGGTCGAACTGAAGGCGGTGGATGCGCGCTGGCCACTGGTCGGGCGGCTGCGGCTGGCCGATGGCCGCATGGTCGGGGCGCCAGCCGCGAACCAGGCGTGGCTGGCCGATGGCGCCGCCGAACGGCTGGGAGTCAAACCGGGCGACAGAATCAGCTTGGCCGGCCTGCCGTTACGCGTCGGCGGGATCATCGCCGATGAACCGGACCGGCTGAGCGAAGGCTTTGCGCTGGGGCCGACGGTGATCGTCAACGCCGACGTACCGGACCGCGCCGGCTTGACCGCGCCCGGCGCCATGTACCGCAGCAAGGTGCGCGTCGCCTGCGCCCGACCTTGCGATGCCGCAGCGGTGGCGGCGAACCTGCACTCGCGCTTCCCGGCGGCCGGGTTTGAAATTCGCACGCGGGACAAGGCCGCACCCGGTGCCGAAAGCTTCATCTCCCGGCTAGGTGATTTCCTGGTGCTGGTCGGCTTGGCGGCGTTACTGATCGCGGGCATCGGCATCGGCGGCGGCACTGCCTCGTATCTGGATGCGCGGCGCAGCGGGATTGCTACACTGAAAGTGCTGGGCGCGACCGGTGGGGATATCGCCCGCATCTACCTGCTGCAGATCGCTACGGCGGCAGTGGCAGGTGCGGGTGCCGGGCTGGTGGCGGGAGTGGCCGCGATGCCGCTGCTCGCCCGGTTCATCGGCGCGCTATTACCGATCGACGATGGTTTCGTGCCGGACCCGGCCGCGCTGGCCCGCGCTGCGGCTTACGGGCTGCTCGTGGCGCTGGTGTTTGCCGCCCCGCCGCTGGCCGCCGCACGCGCGTTCCCGGCGATGGCGCTGTTTCGCGCGCGGATCGATGGTGGGCACCCAACCTTGTCGAGCTTGCCGCCGCTGGCCACGCTGGTGCCGGTGGGACTCGGGATTGGCGCGATCGTGGCGCTGGCGCTGTTCGGCAGCCCGGCGCCCGGCACCGCTGCGATTTTCCTTGGCGGCGCGGCTGGGCTGGTCGCCTTGCTCGGCGCACTGGGCTGGGCGATCCGGCATGCCGCCGGCCGCCTGCCGCGTCCGCGTGGGCCGATGCTACGCATGGCACTGGCCAATCTGCATCGCCCCGGCGCGCAAACCGGGCGGCTGGTTACGGCGCTGGGCTTCGGCTTGTCCGCATTCGTGCTGCTGGCGGTGGTGGAAACCAGCCTGACCGCCAATATCGTGGCGCGGGTGCCGCAGCGCGCGCCTGATTATTTCGTGCTCGATCTCGCGCCCCAGCAACTGCCCGCGTTTACCACGCTGGTCCAGAACGCCGCTCCCGCGTCTCGCCTCCGCGCCGTGCCGGCGTTGCGCGGCGCGATCTTGGCTTATGGCCCCGCCGCGCATATGACGCGTGTCGCCGATCTCGCGGCGATCCCCGACAATGCATGGGCGCTGAAAGGCGAGCGCGGGCTGACCTATTCCGATGAACTTCCCGAGGGCAATGCGATCACCGCCGGCCAGTGGTGGCCGCATGATTACCGTGGGCCGCCGCTGGTGTCGGTGGACGAAAAATTCGCGAAGGCGGTCGGGCTGCGCATCGGCGACAGGCTGACGATCGGGCTGCTGGGAGTCGAGCGCAGCGCCACCGTCGCTGCCTTTCGCCGCATCGACTGGGACAGCTTCGGTTTCAATTACGTGCTGGTGTTCTCGCCCAACACCCTGGCCGATGCGCCACACAAGCTCGCCGCGACCATTTCCCTCGCCCCCGCCGCGCGGAGCAGCATCCGCCAGGGAGCGTTACTGCGCGGACTGACGCGGGCCTTCCCGTCGATCTCCGTGATCGAAGTTGGCGGCTTGCTGCGCGAGGCGAATGCCCTGCTCGACCAGATGAGTACCGCGATCCTTGCCGCCGCTTCGGTCGCGGTGCTGGCCGGCATCGCGGTGTTGCTGGGCGCGATCGCCGCCGCGCGCTCCAGCCGACTTTACGACAATGTCATCCTGCGCGTGCTCGGCGCCAGCCGGGGACAATTGCTGGCGCTGCAACTTGCCGAATTCGGCGTGCTGGCGCTGATCCTGGCCGGCGTGGCGCTGGCGCTAGGCTCGGGGCTGGGCTGGCTGGTGATGGTAAAGCTGTTCGCGTTCGAATTCCTGCCCGACTGGTCGCGCGTTCTGGCGGTGCTGGGCGGCGGGCTGGCGCTGGTGCTGGTATTTGCGCTGGGCGGCTCACTGCCACTGCTGCGGGCGCGGCCGGCCCAGGCGTTGCGCGAGCTTTAGCGGAAAACGTCCACGACACCGCGTTCCTTGGGATCGGGTCCAAACCGGTTGCTCCCCGCTGTTCCGTCCAGGCACATGAACACGAACAACGTGAACCAGCCCAGGAACGGCACGAAGGCCAACAACAGCCACCATCCGGAGCGATCGATGTCATGCAGCCGGCGCACGACGACGGCCAGACCGGGGACGAAGCTGGCCAGCGCGAACAGGTTGCCGATTGCCGAGCCGGTGCCGTTGGTTATCACCTGGGCGCTGTACATGTTACCGAAAGTCATCGTCTGGCGTACACCGAACAATGCGCCGATGACCAGAGCGACCAGCCAGTAGAACAGCACGAACAGCCAATACTCCTTCCGCCGCGAGCGGCCGGTGAATTCG
Source organism: uncultured Acetobacteraceae bacterium (assembly GCA_964658485.1). GTDB lineage: Bacteria > Pseudomonadota > Alphaproteobacteria > Sphingomonadales > Sphingomonadaceae > Novosphingobium. The sequence goes on from CAZZYX010000003.1 coordinate 66,482, forward strand.
GCATAGCGCCGATAGGGTAAAAGCATCCATTCCATCGCGGCCTCCCTGATTGCCCTGAAAGTGTTATCAGAATTTGTAGAGTGCCGAAACGCCATAGGTGCGCGGCTGGTTGGGGTAGCCCGACACCGATCCGGATTGCGCGGGTGAATCGAAGATGACCGTAATATAGCGATCGTTCGTCAGGTTGCGGCCCCACACGCTCACTTCCAGCCCGCCATGCAGGTGATAGGTCAACGAGCCGTCGAATTCGCTGATGGTGCGATTGAACGCTCGCGCGGCGTCGATCCCGGCCTGATAGCTGATCACCGCCCCGGTCAGGGGATTGATCGAGATTTCGCCGGGCAAGCCATCGGCGATCCGGGTCGATGATTCGTAATGCCAGTCGCCGCGCAGGATCAGGTGGTCGCCATTGGCGAAGGGGTGATCCCAGGTCGCTGCCGCCGTCAGCGAAATCGGCGGAATTCCCGCCGGGGTCGTCCCGGACAGATCGCCGAACGAGGAATAGGTGAACTGATCGTATTTGGGATGCAAATAGGTCAGCGATTGCGACAGGGTCAGCTCGGGAACCGGATGGACCGTGCCTTCGAACTCGAAGCCATAGACCGATTCCTTTTGTGCATTCAGCAATTCGAAGCCGGTACCGTTGAACAGGTTCGACTGGAAGCCTTTGATATACTGTTTGAAAATTGCCAGGTTCAGCGTCGCGACACCCCAGTTGCCTTTCAGCCCGCCTTCGTACAGCAGCGAATGTTCCGGCCCGGCAGAGCGGGTGCCATAGCTCTGGTTGACCACCGCCAGCCCCGACGCGGCGATCGCCGGGGCGTCGCTCAGCGCCGGGCGGCTGTCGCGCGACAAATTGACCGAGCTGGCCTTGAAGCCGGTGGAAACATTGGCGTAGATCTTGAGGCGGGGGTTTGCATCGAATGCCGCCCGTGCCGTCCACGAGATATTGCCGTCTTCGGTATGTCCCGACTCCACGGCATTGGGGACATTCAGGAACGGCGGCAGGATTTGCAGCGCCTTTAGCGCCAGCAACGGCGCGCTCGCCGCCGGGGCGATACCGGCCTTCGTCGCCAGCGCGCGGATGGCAGCGAGGTCGATTCCCGAAAATACATCGCTGGACTGGACATTGGTCGAATAATTCTTGCCGTCATGGGTATAATTTATGCCCGCCGTCAGGGTTACCCGCTTGAGCGGCTTGAAATCGACCTGGCCGAAGATCGAAAAACTGTCGTCATGCAGGACATAGGATTCGGTCAGCCCCTGCCCCGCCGCAAAGAACTGCCCGGAATACTTTGCCGGATTGCCCTGCAAGGCACCGAACTCGTTCTCCAGCCCAGCGACATTCAAGGCCCCGCCGCTCGCCCCCTGGATCAGCAGATTGGCATAGGAACGGAAATCCTGGCCGTACAGGGTCTGCCCGGTCTGGTTGATATGCTCGTTGATATAGGACGCGCCGGCGATGAAATTGAGCGGTCCTTCCATATTGGTGGCGGCGCGAAACTCCTGGGAAATGGTGCGAACCGAGACATCGGCGGAAAACCGGCCCAGCAGATCGGCACTGGTGAAATCCGCATCGGCATTGGTAATATTGCGATTCTTGCGCCAGGCGGTGATCGAGGTCAGGGTCAGCGGTCCGAGCGAATACTCGACCTGCGCCGACACGCCGTAATCCCTGATGTCGTTAGTCGGGTCGAAATTTTGATCGACAACGTTCGAAAACGGCGCGCCGGGTGAATTCACCTGTCCGCCGACTGCGTACAACGCCGAGGTTGCCGGCGACGATTTCAGATTGACCGTCGCACAGCACAGTTCCTTGATGCGACCGTAATCGGCGATCAGGCGCACTTTCAGCTGGGTGTTCGGCTCATATAACAGTTGGCCGCGCACGAACCAGCGATTGCGGTTGTTGATGTCGTGGCCGGTGGTCGCGTCATGGACATAGCCGTCGCGGCGATCATAGCTGCCCGCGATGCTGACCGCGATGTCCTTCGACAGCGGCCCGGTGATCATGCCTTTGGCAATGACGGCGTTATGATTGCCATAGGAGATCTCGGTATTGCCGCCGAAGTGAAACTTCGGCTCCTGCGTCAGGATGTTGATGACGCCGGCCGAGGCATTCTTGCCGAACAACGTCGATTGCGGCCCGCGCAGCACCTCGACCTGCGCGACATCGGGAAAATCCTGAATCTGCGCCGCCGAGCGCGAGCGGTAGACGCCATCGATAAAGACGCCCACCGATGGCTCCACCCCGACATTGTTATCGCCGTTGCCAAAGCCGCGAATGGTGAAGGCGGTCTGCGCCGAACTCTGGTGATCGACAACCCGCAACGACGGCACCAGCGTCGCGAGGTCCTCGACATCGCGGATATGCGCCAGTGCGATCGTGGCGGCGGTGACGACGGTGACCGCGACCGGCACGTTCTGCAGGGTCTGCTCTCGCTTGGTGGCGGTCACCACGATTTCGTTGCCCGTGGCATTGGCGATGGCGGCAGGCTCATCCCTGGCCGGGGGAGCTTCCTCTTCGGCTGCCGGGGCAGCGGTATTTTGCGCCAGCGCGGGCATCGGCAGGGCCAACCCCGCCGCCAGGACAGCGGCCACCGAATAGAGTGAGTGCATATCGCTGACCCTTGTTTTATCAAGAAGCAAGCCGATGCCGGCTATCTCTCCCGAGTTACGCTCGCCCCCCTATTAGCAAAACGGGCAGTTCTCAATCCCTTGCGATCTGCACAAGCTCGGAGTGAGCTGACGTGGCCCTCACCCCGCCCGGTTCCGCCAAGCTTGCCCAAACGCCGCGCTTGAGCTAGGGGCGCGGCGTTGCTGCGGCGCAATACGACTGCCCAGCCCCGTTTATCGATACTACCGCATCTGATCACAGCATCTGCCTGCCCGGCTGCTGCCTTGTCCCAAGTTGAAAGCTACGTTCCATGTCCGCCCCGCTGCCGCTTCGCAATATCGCCATCATCGCTCACGTCGATCACGGCAAGACCACGCTGGTCGACCAGTTGTTCCGCCAGTCGGGCACCTTCCGCGACAACCAGCGCGTCGAAGAGCGCGCGATGGATTCCAACGATCTGGAAAAAGAGCGCGGGATCACCATCCTGGCCAAGTGCACCTCGGTCGAATGGACCGGCTCGGACGGCATCCTGACTCACATCAACATCGTCGATACCCCCGGTCACGCCGATTTCGGCGGCGAGGTGGAACGCATCCTGTCGATGGTCGACGGCGTGATCCTGCTGGTCGACAGTTCCGAAGGGGCGATGCCGCAGACCAAGTTCGTCACCGGCAAGGCGCTGGCATTGGGCCTGCGCCCGATCGTCGTGGTCAACAAGATCGATCGCCAGGACGGCCGCGCGCAGGAAGTGCTGGACGAGGTGTTCGACCTGTTTGTCAGCCTGGATGCCAACGACGAGCAACTCGATTTTCCGGTGCTCTATGCCTCGGGCCGCAACGGCTATGCCGGGCTGGACATGCATGCGAGAGACGGCGACCTGAAGCCGCTGTTCCAGAAAATCGTCGATCACGTCCCGCCGCCGGCCGCCGATGTCGATGGCCCGTTCAAGTTCCTGGTGACGCTGCTCGACCGCGACAACTTCCTGGGCCGCATCCTGACCGGCAAGGTCCAGAGCGGCACGATCAAGGTCAATGCCCCGATCCACGCGCTCGATGGCGACGGCAAGATCATCGAGACCGGTCGCGCCTCCAAGATCATGGCGTTTCGCGGGCTGGAGCGTGTTCCCGTCGATGAAGCGCGGGCCGGCGACATCATTTCGATCGCCGGGCTGACCGCCGCGACGGTCGCCAACACCATCTGCGACCCCAGCGTTTCCGAGCCGCTGCATGCCCAGCCGATCGATCCGCCGACACTGTCGATGCGCTTTGCGGTCAACGACAGCCCGTTTGCCGGGCGCGAGGGCACCAAGGTCACCAGCCGCATGATCCGCGACCGGCTGGAGCGTGAAGCTGAATCGAACGTCGCCATCAAGGTCACCGAATCGGCGGACAAGGACAGCTTCGAAGTCGCCGGGCGCGGCGAGCTTCAGCTTGGCGTGCTGATCGAAACCATGCGCCGCGAAGGCTTCGAGCTGGGCATCAGCCGCCCGCGCGTGCTGTACAGCACCGATGACCAAGGCAAGCGCACCGAGCCTTACGAAGTGGTGATGATCGACGTCGACGAGGAATATGCCGGCACCGTCGTCGAAAAGATGGCAATCCGCAAAGCCGAGATGACCGATATGCGCCCCAGCGGCGGCGGCAAGACCCGCGTCACCTTCAGCGCACCGTCGCGCGGGCTGATCGGCTATCACGGCGAGTTCCTGTCGGACACGCGCGGCACCGGCATCATGAACCGGTTGTTCGAAAAATATGGCCCATACAAGGGCGTGATCGAGGGTCGCCCGGTCGGCGTGCTGATCTCCAACGGCACCGGCGAAGCGGTGAGCTATGCGCTCAACATGCTGGAAGAGCGTGGCGTGCTGTTCGTCAGCCCCCAGGAAAAAGTCTATGAAGGCATGCTGATCGGCGAAAACGCCAAGCCCGACGATCTCGAAGTCAACCCGATGAAGTCGAAGCAACTGACCAACTTCCGCTCGACCGGCAAGGACGAAGCGATTCGCCTGACTCCGCCACGGGTGATGACGCTGGAACAGGCGATCGCCTATATCGACGATGACGAAATGGTCGAGGTGACGCCCAAGTCGATCCGGCTGCGCAAGGCTTTGCTTGACCCGAATGATCGCAAGAAAGCGGGCCGGAAGACGCAGGCCGCCTGAGGTTTCAGGGGGCATAGGCAAGATGCGAGTGCCGGCGGCCCTCACGCTCCCATTCATTTAAAACGCGTTGAACCTGAACGGGTGCTGCCAAGTCGCTTTCCGTTCCATTCAGCGAATCACTTCTAGAAGGGCTTCAACGAGGTAGCAAAACAGATCGGCAATGGGCCGATCTCCGAGCCGCCAAGGAGAACGCCATGATTTCCCTGTTCAAGAAGACCATGCTCGCCACCGCCCTGGCCGCGACGGCGCTGGCCGGTTCTGCTCCCGCGATGGCTGATGGCTATCACGGTGGCGGGTACGGCGGTTACCATCACGGCGGCGGGGACGGCGCGGGGCTGGCAATCGGCGCCGGGATCGTCGGACTGGCGATTGGTGCCATCGTCGCTTCCAATGCCCACCACGACGATCGCTACGATCGCAATTATTATCCTAACCGCGAGTATCGGCCGAGTCGCGGCTATGTCGAGGGTGGCTATTACGGGGCCCCCTATGCTCAGCGCGATTGGGCATGGCATGATGGCTATTACTACGACCGCGACGGCAACCGCTTTGGTCGCGATGGTCGCCCCTGTGGGCATGACGATCGCGGCTATGCCCGGCGCGGCTATGATGAGCGCGGCGAAGGCTGGCAGGGCGGCTATCGCGGCTATTGATGGCGACTGACAATGCAATCGGCTGGCTCGTTCGCGATCCAGCCGATTGTACTGACCATATCTACCGCATTGACTGACACAGCGGTCGCCCGCATGACGGGTGCATGACCTACTTTTCTCCCATTCCAGCCCGCCTCCCCGTGCAACTTCCGGCCTCGGCCTGGGCTGCGCTGTGGCGGGGCGCGCGCTTTCGCTGTCCCCGTTGCGGCGACGCGCATTTGTTTGCGCGTTTTCTGAAACCGATGTCGTTCTGTCCCGCCTGTGCTCAGGATTGGCGTGGCCAGCGCGCCGACGACTTTCCCGCCTATATCTCGATGCTGGTAACCGGACATTTGCTCGCCCCGGTGATCATTGCCCTGGAACTCGGTTTTTCACCGCCGGTGAATGTGCTTGCAGCGATCGTGGTGCCGGCGGCCATGGTCATGATGCTGGGCCTGCTGCAACCTGCCAAGGGCGCGGTGATCGCACTGCAATGGTGGACCGGGATGCACGGCTTCGTGCGTGAACGGCGAAGCGATCCGGTCACGGCTGGCACCGCTCATTAAGCCTTAACGGCGACGATTTCAGCCGCCCTCGCCAAGCGGGCTAGGCGTCGCTATGGGCCGTGGATGAATTTGCCCGCCTCGCCTCCTGATTTCCCCACCACTACCGGCCAATTGCGGATCGCGCTGTTCAGCGGGAATTACAATTACACGCGCGACGGCGCCAATCAGGCGTTGAACCGGCTGGTCGGCTATCTGCTGGCGCAGGGCGCGGCGGTGCGGGTCTATTCCCCGATCGTCGATGCCCCGGCCTTTGCACCCACTGGCGATCTGGTCGGGGTGCCCGCGATACAAATGCCGGGGCGCTCGGATTTTCAACTGCCGCTGTGGCTCGGCCCACGGGTCCGGCGCGACCTGGCGGCCTTCGCGCCCCACATGGTGCATGTTTCGTCGCCCGATCCTTCGGCTCATGCCGCCGTCAGTTGGGCGCGAGCCCGTCGCATCCCGGTACTGGCTTCGGTGCACACCCGTTTCGACACCTATCCGCGCTATTACAACATGGCGTGGATCGAACCGGTCATAACCGCGCTGCTGCGCCGGTTCTATCGCCGCTGCAACGCGCTGGTTGCGCCCAGCGAATCGTTTGCCCAATTGTTGCGCGACCAGCGCATGAATTACGACATCTCGCTGTGGTCGCGCGGTGTGGATCGCGCGATCTTTCACCCCGATCGCCGCGATCTCGGCTGGCGCCAGGGACTGGGTATCGCCGATGACGAAGTCGTGGTCGGGTTCACCGGCAGGCTGGTGATGGAAAAAGGCCTTGATGTCTTTGCCGACACCATCGACGAACTGTCCTCGCGGGGGATCGCTCACCGGGTGCTGGTGGTCGGCGAAGGCCCGGCGCGCGAATGGTTCGAGGCGCGCCTGCCCGATGCGGTTTTCACAGGCTTCCAAAGCGGTGACGATCTTGGCCGCGCGGTGGCCTGCATGGACGTGCTGTTCAACCCCTCGATCACCGAAACCTTCGGCAATGTCACGCTGGAAGCGATGGCCTCGCGCCTGCCGGTCGTCGCCGCCGAAGCTACCGGCAGCGAAAGCCTGGTGGA